>NZ_JBGTCA010000358.1:0-12103 GCF_041749095.1 Aquiflexum sp.
GGTACCGGTCAGACAGATGGGAAAGCTTACACTTGGATCATTGATCCGCTTGACGGTACCACTAATTTTATACATGGCCTGCCTATTTTTTCAGTCAGTATTGGTTTGAGGTATTTGGATGAAATTGTGATCGGAGTTGTATATGAAATCAACTTTCATGAATGTTTTTATGCCATGAAGGGTCACGGTGCTTTTTGTAATGGCAAGCCAATCAAGGTGAGCAGTGTAAAAAGTCTAAGTGAAAGTCTGATAGCAACCGGATTTCCATACAGTGCATTTTCTCAGATTGATGCCTATCTGGATGTATTAAAAGAACTGATGAGGAAGTGTCACGGAGTCAGGAGATTGGGAAGTGCTGCGATTGACTTATGTTACGTAGCTTGTGGCCGGGTAGAAGGTTTTTTTGAATATGATCTCAAACCTTATGATGTTGCAGCCGGTGCATTGATTGTAAAGGAGGCCGGTGGGGCGGTCAATGATTTCCGACAGGGAGATAAATATCTCTTCGGGAAAGAAATACTCGCCTCAAATGGATATATTCATCAGGAGTTTGACATGCTTCTTCAGGAAGTTTGGAGTTAATTCCTGTTTTAATATCCTATTTATATTGATTACGTTATTGTACTGATTGATTTTAGAAAAACGAAATGAAAAAGATACTGATAATTAGTTTGACGGTTTTTGTGGTGCTTCTCGCAGTAGCGGTTTCACTGCCATTTATCTTCAAGGATAAAATTGCCGATCGAATTGACAGGGAAATCTCCGAAACTGTCAACGCTCAGGTTTATTATGATATTAACAATATAAGTCTAAGTATTTTCAGGAGGTTTCCACATATATCTGCCACTGTCAAGGAATTTGGTGTGGTAGGGAATCCGCCATTTCAAAATGACACTCTTGTTCATGTGGATAGGCTTCAGGTGGACTTCAATCTAAGGTCCATTCTTTTCGGGGACAACCCCTCTTTGAAAGGGATTCATCTGGATGGGGGCAGTTTGTATGTCAAAGTCCTGGAAGATGGAACTGCCAATTATGACATCACTTTTCCATCAGAGGATGAAAGTCCCGCGGAGAGTAATTTTCAGATTGGGATTGATTTGATAGAAGTCAATGATTTTGATGTGATTTATGATGACAGGCAACTGCAGTATTTTATGGCCTTGGGCAAAATCAGCATGGTGGGACAGGGGGACTTTACTATGGATGTCTATGAACTTCCGGTCAAAATGGAAGCGTTTATTGCAGATATCACCTATGAAGGCACCAATTATCTTCGCAACAAACAGTTCAAGGGTGAAACAGTGATGAATATAGATATGAACCAAATGAAATTTGCATTTGGAGATGGGGAGTTTGCCGTGAATGATTTCCTTTTTGACTTAGGTGGATTTATCGCCATGCCTGCTGATGATATAAAGTTTGACCTTGTTTTTGCCGGCAAGGATAATACGTTCAAAAGTGTTCTTTCCCTTGTTCCCGGCATTTATTCAGATAATTTTTCAAATCTCAGAACTTCAGGTTCCATGGATTTTAATGGATTCTTTAAAGGGATTTACAGTGACAACAGTTTTCCTTCATTTGACATTTCGTTGAAAGTTGAAGAGGGGATGTTCCAATATCCGGAATTGCCCAGGCCAGTGCAAAATGTCAACGTGGACATGCAGGTCAAAAATACCACCAATAACCTTGACAATACTTCAGTAAACATTCCAACTTTCAATTTGGATTTTGGCAGCAACCCCATTTCCGGAAGGTTCTATTTAGCGGATCTTATTTCCTACGAAATGGATGGAGCGTTGATAGGAAAAGTTAATCTGGAGGAGATGACTTCTATTTTCCCGATTGAGGGTATGACATTGAAGGGAATACTTGATATTAACGCACAGGCCAAGGGCAAATATGACTCCGTAGCCCAGGTCATCCCAAGTATTAATGCGAAGATGACCTTGACTAATGGTTTTGTCAAAAGCTTCGATTATCCTGCTCCAATTGAAAAGTTGAATATCAATGCAAGCATCATCAATCCAAGTGGAAAAATGAACGATTTTTTGGTTGATTTGAGTCAGTTCGGATTTGAACTTGAGGATGAAGCCATCAATGGTAGATTAAGGATCAATGATTTTTCACTGCTCAATTGGGACGGTGCTATAAATGGTACCGTGGACCTGGGAAAAATGCTGGCCATATTCCCCATGGAAGATATCATTATGGAAGGGAAAGTTTATGCAGATCTTCAGACCAAAGGATCTTATAAAGATGTAGAAGAAGGCAGATATAACCGACTTGATACCCGTGGAAAAGCTTCCATTACTGATTTTTATTTTACTTCAGTAGATCTTCCGCAAGGAATAAGGATACATCGATCCGATGCTGACTTTTCTCCTGATAGAATCAACCTGACGCAATTTGATGCAAGAGTGGGCGAAAGTCCATTGCAGGCTACCGGGTTCCTTTCCAACTATATAAACTATATAGTAAAAGATGAGGAAGTTTTGAAGGGTCAGTTGAGCCTCAATTCCAGCAAGTTCAATGTCAATGAATGGATGACTGAATCCGAAAGCACAGAAAGTGAAGCCCTGACAGTAATTGAATTACCTGCAAATATTGATTTTAACATGTCAGTGGCTGCAGCAGAAGTTTTGTATGACAATCTTGTTCTCAAGGAAGTCAAAGGGAATATGGCATTAAAAGATGGGGTATTAAGTTTCAGGGATGCTTCTATGAGTACCTTGGGGGGAAAGGTAACCATGAATGGCACCTATGACCCCAGGGACATTACGGCACCCATATTTGACTTTGCTCTTAATCTTGCCAATTTGAAAATTCAGGAAGCTTTTGAGGCATTTAACACAGTAAGGGCCTTTGCACCTGTTGCACAGCATCTCACAGGGGATTTCAATACCAATATCAATTTTTCAGGAATCCTGGGTCAGGATATGATGCCTTTACTTTCCTCTTTGGATGGCAAAGGTTTACTTAAAGTGACTGAGGCTGCCCTTCAAAATAGCACTTTGGTGCAGGGGATAACAAGTCTGACCCGATTGAATGATGCCAATACCCTGCAATTAAGAAATCTGAATATACCCATTGAAATAAATAACGGTGTCATGGATGTCAGGCCATTTGATGTAAGGTTGTGGGATTATCAGGCCAATATTCAGGGAAGCACCGGTTTTGACGGCAGTATCAATTATCTGATCAATATGCAGGTTCCGGCAGGAAAATTCGGTTCACAGGCCAATACCTTGTTGGCGACAATATCAGGTGCAGAGATGAATGAATCGACGCTGATTCCGGTCGCAATCAATTTGGGAGGGACTTATAATAGTCCAAAAATCGGACTTGCGGGAGGCAATAGTATTGAAAACCTATTGACAACAGCCATAAAATCGAGAGTTTCAGGGGAGAAGGAAAATTTGCAGGAGCAAGCTACCCAACAATTCAAGGCGGCAGAAGACAGTATAAAGAGAGAAATGACCCTTAAGGCAGAAGTCATTCAGGATAGTGTGAAAAGAGAGGCCGAGAGAAAAGCTTCTGAGACCAAAGACAAAGCAGTAGATGAAGCCAAAAACTTATTGAAAGGAGTTTTAGGAAGACCAAAACCAACCAAACCTGATACTACTAAAATAAATAACTGATATTCAAAGACCCACCGAGCGTGGGTCTTTTTTTTAAGCAAGGATAAAATACCAGATACCAATAGTCAGAAAAGAAAGGGGGATGCCTACGCCCACCAATAAGGAAGCGAGTTTTGGTTCCAGATTATGGGTGATAGCAATGATCGAGCCTGTAATCATAGGTGCCATAGCCATTTCTATGACTGAGACCTGAAGCATCAATCCCTGGAGGTTGAAAACAAATCTGAACAGAATCAAAATGGTCAAAGGGATAAAAACAAGTTTATAACCAAGTCCCATCCAAAGAAATTTTGATCTAAATGCATCCGGACTGATTTTTATTTGTAGTCCAACTGATGTAAGGGCAACAGGTGTTAAAGTGGCGGCAATCATTTCGAGTAATGTTTCCAAATGGCCCGCAATCTCATATCCACTGATATTCATAAAAATGGCAATCAAAAAGAATAGGAATGGTGGAAAAGTCAAAATCTTTTTGGTGATATCTCTTTTACTCTTTTTTTCCACAGTGTAGATTGAAGCAACAATTACGGCAACACTGCTTACAATGATAAAGGATCCAGCCTGATCGATCAGAAGTGCGATTTTCATGCCTTCATCCCCATACAATGCCTGTACGATTGGGAAACCTACAAAGGAGGTGTTTGCCAGGCCCGAGGTAATCACCAAACATCCCGTGATGGAATTGACCCAGTTTAGAATTTTCCCCAAGAATCCAAATATCAACCAAGATAGTCCAAAGCTAATCCAAGCGGAAGCGATCGGAAGGGCCAACTCAGGCACGAGTTCTATTTTTGGCAGATACATCAGTGCCAGTGCAGGGAGTACGATATATATCAGATACCTATTAAGGTATTGGGCCAAACTATCCGGTAAAAAGCGGAAATGCTGGGAAACAATACCCAGACATAGGAATATAACAATCAAAACAATATTAAACATAAAGGAAGGTGGAACCGATCCCAGGAAAATAAGCGATAAATACTATTGTTATTTAAGAATCACAAATAAGGTATGTTTTCCAAAATTAACATAACCGTAATTAATTATTAATCAAATCTTTGGTGAATAAGCTTTCATTTGTAAAAAACAATATCAATATGACCAAATTAATCCCATTGATTGTAGAAGGGAAAAAAATCGTTCAGCTTTCCCAACTTACCATTGACCAGGCCAATGACCTCCGGAGTTGGCTTCCTGCCAATAGCCTTCAAAAGCTCAGGATTCAGGGTATGGAAATCAACGATTGTATCTCTTTTGAGACTTATGATTATTGGTTCAGAACCCACCATGTTTTGTCCAGAACATACGAGACGATTTTGGATTTTTAGGAAAGTCCAAAAGCCATTCGTTTGTCTGAAAAGTATTTTTTCAATTCGGGGTATACCAGACTTTCAGCCTGTGGGATCCCTGAAAGTGTAAGTGCGACATTTCCCTGGGCAGATTCCAACTCCGGCTCCATGGTTTCAATCATCAGGATAATTTCTTGAAGGGAAAGGGTTTCTTTGGATTTTTTAGGATTCAATTTTATGTCATTGCCATAGAAATCTACAGCTTCATAATAAATTTTGCCATCCATCACGTTTGCATATATACTGATCTCTTCGCCCCACTGACTTTCCGGATAAATCAGTTTGACCAACAATGCATTAGGCAATGGGCCATCAAAGTAGCTGTGGGGCTTAAAATCATAATTTAGCATACTTAAAATTAAGAATAAAATATGGTCATCTAATTTTTAGATAAGACTAAAAAATATTTTTGACACCAAATAAAAACAAAAAAGGGAAGTCTAACTTAACAATGTTTCTTATCTTTGTGTTACTCGTTAAGTAATTATCCGAAACCTTGTACCATTTCAGAAAAATATTACCCCTATTCAGTCACCTGAGCTTGGCATTGATGCTGAGTATCCTGACCAATGGTGTATTGTTTTTTCATACCCATGAACTGGAAAACGGAAAGATAATCACCCATGCCCATCCGATCTTGACGGAGGAGCAAGAGGAAATGCCTGACCATGGCCATACCGAAATGGAGTTGATCATTTTGGATCTTATTGCCCATGCAGATTATTTTGTTTACCAATTGAATTTGGAAATACCTGAAAACGAAGCTGTCGATCAAAGCTTCAATCCAGGATTTATTTCGCATGAATTTTTAACATCTATTCAAATAGGATTTGACCTTAGGGGTCCTCCTTCCTTCGCCTGAAAAATCATTTTTTCCTGATCCAATAGGATTCGGACATTTTCAGTTTTAACAATTTCAAATATAATTTCAGAGATGCGTGCAATACTTACGCTTGCTTTGGCCCTTTTCTGTTTAGGGTTATTGGCAGCACAGGATATATCAATTAATGGCAGGGTGGTGGATAAATCTACCAATAGTCCCTTGCCGGGAGTGTCGGTTTTCATAGCCGAATTGAACAGGGGAGTAGTAACAGACCTGGATGGGAGTTTCAGATTGACAGACCTGCCGGAAAGAAATGTTACACTCAAATTTTCTTTTATCGGTTATTCAACCATCATTCAATCTATCAAACCAGGTTCTAATAGGACTGTGGAAATACAGCTTGAAGAGGCATTTACCAATATTGATGAAGTGGTGGTTTCCGGAGCTTACATAATGAGCAAGGAGAGTTCGCCCATCAGCATAGAAAAGGTTGATTTGGTGGATATTTTGAAAATGCCTTCACCGAGTTTGATGACTGCTTTGACAAGGACTCCCGGAGTAAATGAAATATCATTAGGCCCTGGTATCAGCAAGCCGGTAATCAGAGGCCTTTCCTTTAGTAGGGTTTTGTCGGTGTATCAAGGAGGAAGATTTGAAAATCAGCAGTGGGGAGCTGACCATGGATTGGGACTCACCGAAACAGGAATTGGAAATGTGGAACTGATAAAAGGACCCGCATCCTTAATTTATGGTTCCGGTGCCATGGCAGGAGTAGTCAACCTTATAGAAGAAAAAGATGCCATCAAAGGTGAGGTCGAAGGATATTTGAATCTCAGAGGATACAGCAATAACCTTGGATTGAGATCTGAGTTGGGAATAAAGGGAGCATCTGAAAATGGGTTTGTTTGGTCGATCAATGGAGCGGGAGAATCACATGCCGATTACAAGGATGGTGACGGAAAAACCATGGGAAACACTAGATTTAATACCCGGAATTTCAAAGGTGGTGTGGGTCTTCAGAAGAAATGGGGTGATACCAGGTTAAGATATACCTATCTTAAACAAAAGCTTGGCATTCTTGATGAAACTGATGTTGAGGGATTGGCAACTTTCAGAGGTGATAGGTCATCCCAGATACCTTTCCAAAATGTAACAGACCACTTTCTCTCTTCTGAAACCAATGTTTTTCTTGGGGAAGACAAGCTAAAAGCCACTTTTGGACTACATAAAAATCTTCGGGAAGAAATTGAAACCGGTGAGGGGTTTGTGGATCTGGGTTTGAACCAAAGTAACATCATGTATGATGTGAAATATTTCAAATCATTGAATCCAAGTCTTGAAGCTATTTTTGGTGTACAGGGCTTTTATCTTCAGACAATCAATTATGATGATGCTTTGGAGTTTTTGATACCTGATGCCAAAAAAGATGATCGTTCAATTTATGGTCTATTGAATTACAATAAAGACAAATGGGTAGTTCAAGGAGGAGTAAGGTATGATTATCGAAAAGTAAATGTGGACGCCAGCTCACCTCATTTTGTTGATTTTGGATTTATCCTTCCCGGTGAGCCTGAAAACAGGCAGTTGGAAAGGACTTTTGACGGTGTAACCACCTCAGGTGGTGCTTCTTTCAGACCCAATTCCCATTGGAGATTCAGGTTGAACATAGCCCAAGGTTTCAGAGCTCCTGATCTTGCAGAGCTTTTTTCCAATGGTGTTCACCCTGGAACCAGAAGATTTGAAAAAGGTAATGCTGAATTTCAGCGGGAACAAAATATTCAAACCGATTTTGGAATCAGATATAGAACCAATAATTTCTCGATATCGGGAGAGGTGTTTTATAATGACATCAATAATTATATTTTCTTTGCTCCAACAGGTGAGATGGAGGAAGATCTCGATATTTGGTCTTTTGAACAATCTGATGCAAGACTTTATGGTGGGGAATTAGAATTTGATTTCCATCCTTCTTCCGCAAAATGGTTCCAAGCCTCTACCTCTTATTCTATGGTGATTGGGCAAAGAACTGAGGATTGGACTTACTTACCCTATATTCCTGCTTACAGGTGGAATCAATCCGTTGATTTTAGATCCAATGATATTGGGATTATCCAAAAACCATATTTGAGCATTCTAGGCTCGTTGATATTCAATCAGGACAGGCCGGCACCATTGGAAGAAGCCACCCCAGGATATTTTTTATTGGGGATGAACATAGGAGGAAATGTGAAGGTCGGGAATACCTTTTTGGAAGTGTATGTGAGCGGGACCAATCTCTTGAATAATACTTACTTGGATCACCTATCACTATTCAGACCATTTGGGGTCAATCAGATGGGAAGGAATGTGGCCTTGAATGTGAGGATTCCATTTTAACTTTAATGAAGAATTTCAAAAGCAGCCAAGTTTAAAATATAAATCAAAAGGGGGTAATATCGGCCCCCTTTTTGTCTTTATACAATTGGATTATCCATCGATTAAAACTAATTTTGGGCGACCTATGAAAATACCCCCCATGAAAAGAGATCAGGCCATTTTTGACCTTATTGGCAAAGAAGAAAACCGTCAAAAAAGAGGAATTGAATTGATTGCTTCCGAGAACTTTACCAGCAAACAGGTAATGGAGGCTGCAGGAAGTGTATTGACCAATAAATATGCAGAGGGATTGCCGGGAAAGCGTTATTATGGCGGTTGTGAAGTGGTTGATGAGATTGAGCAGTTGGCAATAGACAGGGCAAAAGAGCTTTTTGGCGCTACATGGGCAAACGTACAGCCGCATTCCGGCGCACAGGCAAACGCTGCGGTATTCTTGGCGGTTTTGAATGCCGGTGATACTATTTTGGGTTTTGACCTTGCACATGGCGGCCACTTGACCCATGGATCTCCTGTAAACTTCTCCGGAAAATTATACAAACCTCATTTCTATGGTGTGGAAGAAGAAACCGGCGTCATCGACTATGACAAGGTAGAGGCAAAAGCACTTGAAGTAAAACCTAAACTTCTTATTTGCGGAGCATCTGCATATAGCCGTGATTGGGATTATGAGAGACTAAGAAATATTGCTGATCAGGTCGGAGCTATTTTATTGGCAGACATTTCCCATCCATCAGGATTGATTGCAAGAGGTCTATTGAATGACCCATTGGATTTTTGCCACATTGTGACTACTACCACCCACAAGACATTGAGAGGTCCCAGAGGTGGACTGATTTTGATGCGGGAGGATTTTGATAATCCTTTTGGACTGAAAACACCGAAGGGAGAATTAAGAAAAATGACCTCCCTATTAGATTCAGGAGTATTCCCCGGAACGCAGGGTGGTCCATTGGAACACATCATTGCAGCCAAGGCAATTGCTTTTCTGGAAGCACTTTCTGATGATTATATGAATTATGTGATTCAGGTGAAAAAGAATGCATCTGTAATGGCCGAAACTTTCGTAAGTTTAGGCTTTAAGATTATTTCTGGTGGCACCGACAATCACATGATGTTGATCGATCTTAGAAACAAAGACCTGACGGGAAAAATAGCAGAAGAAACACTTGGAAAAGTAGATATAACCATCAACAAAAATATGGTCCCCTTTGATACCCGCTCCCCGTTTGTGACCTCGGGAATGCGTGTAGGAACAGCTGCTGTTACAACCCGTGGTCTGAAAGAAAAGGATATGAAAAAAATAGTCCAATTGATAGACAAATCGCTCACCCATCATGATCAAGAAACTACATTGAGTCAGATCAAGTCTGAGGTAAATGAGTGGATGGTTCAATTTCCATTATATTAATTTCTAAAAAAACGTGGCCTTAGATCAGTATAAAGAAGAAGAGGAAGAAGAGGGCATGTCCTTTTTGGATCATTTAGAACAGTTGCGTTGGCATTTGTTAAGGTCCGTTGCAGCTATTTTGATATTTACTGTTGCCGCATTTCTTGCCAAAAGCATTGTTTTTGGGGTGGTGATTCTTGGGCCGTCAAGGGTCGATTTCATAACGTATAGAGTACTTTGCCAAATTTCTGATTACCTGTCGATCCCTCCCTTATGCATCGACACTTTACCTTTTACCATCCAAAGCAGGCAGATGACGGGGCAGTTTTCTATGCACCTGACTTCGAGTATGGTGGTCGGGTTGATTGCCTCTTTCCCCTATTTATTCTGGGAAGTTTGGAAGTTTATCGCTCCTGGACTATATACCAAAGAAAGGCAGGCAGCCCGTGGTGCTGTGTTTTTTGTCAGTCTGTTGTTTTTTTTGGGAACTGCTTTTGGGTATTATATTCTTGCCCCGCTTTCGATTAATTTCCTGTCCAATTACCAATTGGATCCAAGCATCCTAAATGAATTTGATATTACTTCTTACATCGGGACATTGACGATGCTTGTTTTGGCTTCAGCCATCATGTTTCAACTTCCGGTAGTAATATATTTTCTATCCATGTCTGGGTTGGTTACTGCTGCAATGTTAAAATCATACAGGAGACATTCCATTGTTGTGATTTTAATTATTTCTGCATTAATTACACCACCTGATGTCATTAGTCAAATATTGATTGCCATGCCAATAATGGTACTTTATGAAGCAGGGATTCAGGTAGCCAAGCGACTTGAAAAGAAAAGGGCGGAAAAAGAACTGGAAGACAATCTCAAATATAAGGACAATGAATAAAAAAATAGCCATAGGAGGAGATCATGCCGGATTTGAATATAAGTCCATCATGATCAAAGTTTTGGAAACGGCAGGTTATGAAGTCAAAGATTTTGGACCTTATACTGATGCTTCCGCTGACTATCCGGATTATGTGCATCCGCTCTGTGAAGCCATTGAGAATGGAGAATTTAAGCAGGGTATCCTTATCTGTGGAAGTGGAAACGGCGTAGCCATCACTGCCAACAAGCATCAGGAAATCCGTGCTGCACTTTGCTGGACAGAGGATTTGGCTTCCTTGGCAAGACTACACAATGATGCCAATGTGCTGGCTTTGCCTGCAAGGATTATACCTTTTGAGTTAGCCGAAAAATTGACAAAGATATTCCTCTCCACGGATTTTGAAGGTGGCAGGCATGCTACCAGAGTGGGTAAAATCGCTTGTAAATAATCAATCCTCCTCATTTTCATGAGGAGGATTTTTTTACCTACCATCCCATCTCCGAACAAAAATCGTCCGCAGAAGAACGTTATTTTGGGAAATGAGCCCTGTATATGACGTAAAGAATGATTATATATGGCATAGCTCTTGAAAAGTATAGTCAACTAATTTTCTATATAATGGTATTCCATGCTTTAAGAACAGCTTTTCGAAACCTCATCCGTCACAAAACAAATTCTGTGGTCAATATTCTCAGCCTCACCATTGGTCTGACTTCCGGTATTTTTATCTTTTTGTGGGTTTTGGATGAATTTGGTTATGATAAATTCCATACCAATGACAAAGACCTGTATCAGGTGTTGATCAACCATACTTTTCCGGACGGGCAGATCCACACCTATGGAGCCACTCCTGCGAAATTGAAGGAAGCCGTTCGCTCTGTAATTCCTGAGGTCGACAACATAACCCAAACCAATATGGCCTCCACCCTATTGGTCCAACATGAGGAAGTATCTTTTCAGGAAGTAGGGATTTATTCAGACACTGAATTTTTTTCAGTCTTTCATTTTTCTTTGATCCATGGCGATCCGTTCAATCCATTGCCGGGAAACAACTCCATCGCGATATCCCAAAAACTTGCCAAAAAATTATTTAAAAACACAGACCCGATCGGTAAAACCGTTCAGGTGGAACAGGCACAGGAATATATGGTCTCGGCAGTTTTTGCTGATGTTCCGACAAATTCAAGGATTCAGTTTGAGTTTGTGGCACCGTTTGAAGTCTATTACCAAGAAAACCCTTGGATGGAGGGATGGCAGACAGGAGGGACAAATACCTTTTTGAAATTGGATACAAAGGCTTCTTTGGCAGCCGTAAATCAAAAACTGGGAACGCTAATCAAAAGTAATTGCACAGAATGTACTACAAGTCCGTTTCTGTATCGCTTCAGCAAACTGTACCTCAATGGCAGGTTTGAAGGTGGCAAAAACGTGGGTGGAAGAATCGAACAGGTCATTTTGTTCTCCATTGTGGCGTCCATTATCCTGCTGATGGCCTGCATCAATTTTATGAATCTGGCAACGGCAAGTGCTGCAAGCAGGAGTAAGGAAGTCAGTGTCAGAAAAATCATCGGAGCAAACAGGCCTAGCCTGGTGATTCATTTTATACTTGAGTCGCTTATCATTGCCTTCGTAGGATTATTATGCGCGGTATTT
>NZ_JBGTCA010000359.1:0-7010 GCF_041749095.1 Aquiflexum sp.
GATTTTTTCTTCTTAAAATTGATTATTAAGAAATTTTTACCGCCATAAATAAAATTACTGTAGCATGGCATTTATTCAATCAGGAACTGAATTTGAAAAGATAATATGTAAGAAAAATACCTATAATAAATTCGTTGAAAGCTTTCGGGATAGGTGGTGTGAGAGGCGCACCTCGTCAGAAAAATCTGACGAGGCCATCTACTCGATTGGCAGCTGGGCCAAATTGGATTAAAAATTTTCTTTTTTTTATAGCGTTAAACGAATTCATTTAACAAATGCTTTTATAGCATCAGCAAACTCTTTAGGTGCTTCAATATAAGGAAAATGTCCAACGCCCTTTAGAATCGTTAGCCTGCAATTTGGAATACGATTCGCAATTTCTTGGGCACTTTCAACTGCAATTACACTATCTTTACCATGAATAATTAATGTGGGTGCAATTATACTGGATAGTTTGTCTAAAATATTGTGCTTACCAAGGCTCTTCATGATACGTGGGTAAGTTACCATATAATTTGACACCCACTGCTCAGTAACTCCTAAAGAAAGGTCTTCGCTTAATTGACTGTTGTTAAAGAATGGGCGGAAATAGATTTTGAAATACTTTTCCATAGTGGAAGGTTGTATATTAGGTCTAAGTGATCTGATTTTTGCTAATTCTTCCTTGTCCGCCTCTGTTTCTCTTTCGGAAATTGCAAGGTTGAGCATGGGAAAAAATGGTTCCCAACTGGCGGGAGATGAATCTATAAGAAGTACCTTATTTATTGCATTTGGATGCGTTGATGCATAATACATAGCTATGAGCCCTCCGAATGAATGGCCAAGTACATTTACTTTACTTAATCTAAAGTACTTGCGTATTGATTCAATATCTTCAACGAATTGAGTCATTGTTATCCGAGTTGTATCTTCAACACCGGATGAGCGCCCACTTGCCCTTTGATCAAAAAAAATCAACTGATAATCTTCAGCCAGGAGTTCAATCAGCTGCGGTTCTAGATAGTCGTGACTCAAACCTGGGCCACCGTGTATTATCAGCAAGGGTGTTCCCGATCCTACTAATTTGGTGAATATTTTAACACCATTTATATCAATAAAATTTTCCGTCTTATATAAAGAGGATTGCCCATGTGAAGTCTGGGACACGATTATCATAAGACCACAAATTACTTTGATGAGAATTGGTCCAGTTGAATGCGTGAATTTTTCTTTCAATCGGATGCTACTTAATAATACTTTCATAAGATTAATCAATTAGGGTTGTTACTCGAAATCGACTTGCTGCCACGGTTTGGTGCTTGGCGCAGTGGCGGACCTAGAAGCACAAACCTTTGAACCTACACAAATGCCCAATAGAAGCACTGAACTTGACTTAACCACTTCACCCGCCATTGAACTACATGCCTGTTGTGTGCAGTGTTTTTATCGTGATTTTATTTTAGGTTCTTATTTCTGATAATGATCTTTAGGGAAGAGTCGCTTCTAGTTGAGCTATAGACCCTTCATTTCTGTAGAAACAATTGTCCAATAATATTACCAATTGAAGTTCTTTAAATAGAAACTGTTATTTGCTTAGGTGTTTTTCATTATTATTTGTTTGCTTTAAAAGGAATATGAAATCCTTCTTTTTTTGTTTCAATCATATATAGTGTTTTTGTTGCGGTGATAAATAACGTTTTACTGTATTTATCTCTCCCGAAACATAAATTCGCTACGAAAGCTTCTTTAACAGGTATTTTAATTTCTGCCAACTTCTCACCCTTTGATGAATAAATAACTATTCTATTAGATGCGGTAATATACAGATTTCCTTCGGTGTCAACCTTTATTCCGTCCGGCCCTTAATCTTTCAAGTCAATGAGTTGTTTTTTGAATTTTAAACTGCCATCCGGGAGAAGTTCATATTCTAAAATAGCTTCATTCTGTTTTGTTGATACAGGCCCAGTAAATCCATCTGGTAAAGCACCATAGATTCCTGCACCGGGACCGTCATTATTAACAACATACAACGTTTTCTGGTCAGGAGAAATAGCAATTCCATTTGGTTTGGTAGCATTAGCAGCTATCAAGTGAACGGAGCCATCTAAATCAATTCTATAAACCCCTATAAATGGCTGTTCGATTGGCTCATCTCCTAAATATCGTGGGTCTGTAAAATATATTCTTCCTCTCATATCAAGGACAATATCGTTGGGAGCGTTGAATAATTTACCTCGAAAGTTATTTGCTAGGATAACGCTTATGCCCGTTTTCATATCAGTTCTGGTAATTCGGCGCCCTCCAGAATCAGCTCCTTCAGCAGCTAACAAATTCCCTTCTGCATCAAATACCAATCCGTTTGCCTTACCGCTTGGGGAACGAAATACCACTGCTTTCCCTGTTTGTGGGTCATATTTCCAGATTTCTCCTGTATACTTCCCCACTGGTACATCAGTAAAGTATAGTAATCCGTCGGGTGACATTGCCGGGCCTTCAAAAGTAAGACCTACACCACCCTTAAAGACCTCTTTTAATTTTGCATTGGGTGCAAAGAAATTGGTATCTAAATTTATGTTTTGTCCTGGTGCCGTAGTAACAATAATACTAAGCAAACAGAAAATTCCCCAAAACTGCAGATTGATATTTTTCATCAGCACCAAATTTTAATATTTATTGCTTAAAATAAATGAACTATTTACTGTTGATAGTTTTGTATCAATTATATCTATCTCTCTTTTGATTTTCTTTTCTGAATCTGAAATTTTATCATAGATAATTTCAATTTCTTTATTGAAGTAATCTACTACCTCGTCAATACTTTTATCTTACAAATTTTTTGTCAATCTAGCTTCTGACGTCAAGGCCGCTAATACACCTGTCCCAGCAACCATATGATGTTGGGTTCTTTTCTTGAATGGAAATTCTTTGAAATAGTTAAGTAAGAAGTCAGTTATATTATCATTTTTAAAATGAAATAGCCTGTCCTTGAGAGAGCTGATTAAGGTAATTGTCCCAATTAATTGAAGTAATAGTCCACAATATCTAATTAGGTCAATTGTTCTAATTCCTAAATCTATTTTGTCGATGTGAAATACTAATATTATTGTAGTAACAGAAATGTAGAGATACTTTCCTTTAGTTATCCAGCTTATAAGTCTTTTGAGATATTGTGTCATTTCATTCCCATTACGGCCAACATTTTGCTTCAACCAACTATTGCGTTATTCCATATGGCATAAATAGTGCAACAGTTGCGGATACATTGAAATTATCTAAACTTAAAACTAATATCCTAAACAACCAATCCGCCAAATCCACCCATTCAAGGCTGTAGTGTGTTGTGAATCTGGTAATTGAAGTGGGAAGTAATTGGTTGCCCGGTTGTGATTATTCTTTTACGGTCTGAAGAACCTTGTTCAAACCTGCCATTTCTGTTTTCAGGCCTACTTGGGCGTCTCGTTTGGTGTCATGATTAATAATGCCAATAGGACCTTGATAATCACTGTTCAGGATGGTTTCGATCATTACAAATTCAGAATCACCTTCTCCTACTCCGTAAAAATTTCCGGTATCTCCCTTTTTAAGTCCGGCGAGATTGATAGCATAGAGATGGGGTTTGATTTTCGGGAAAAACTCTGAAAATCGTTCTTGATAGGGTGCTGCATGGTGGAAATTGAATACCATACCTACATTGTCCAAATCCAGGTAATCGATGATGGCCAATTGGTTTTCCGGTTCACCAAACCAATTGCCATGGTTGTATAAGGCCACCTTACATCCATTGGCCGCAGCCCTGTCTGCCACATACCGGATCGGTTCGGCCATGGCAGTCACTTTTTCTTCCTGACTTAATGCATTAAAATCCCCGCCTTCTTCCACAAGAAGCCAAATTTCTGTCTCCACCTCATTTCTTTCTATAAAATCAAAAACGGTCTGCACCCTTGTGTCATTTTCCGGATCATGTCCGCTCATCATCCAAAAGCTTTGCAACCTGATGCCGTTGGCTGTCAAGGCTTCATACTCCTCGTCAAATGTCGGGATATGCTCATCTCTCCAATCATAGGCCAACATGGTAATGCCCAAATCTTTGAGCATTTTGGCTCTTTCCTGAGGGCCGCGCTTCTCCGCATCAAAAGGGACTACACACCAAGCGATCAGATTATCTTTGGAAAACACAGGGTTGTCATCTGCAACAGGAGTTTCGGTCACCTTTTTCTCAGACGGGCTGCATGCAAAAAATGGGATCATGGAAACCATTAGTAAAATCATGGGAATTCTTTGCAGGGCAATTTGGATGTTGTGGTTCATGGTTTTTGTCTATTTTCTTTTAAGATACAGCAAAAAAGTATTTCCTCATGAAAATGTCAACAAAATACATTTTGCCATTATCGGAAATCGATCAAAAAAATAGAACTTTTAGGTATTCCATTGAATCCACCGACAAAACCATAACACATCTATATCCAACTAATCCAATAAATAACCAACCCTAAGGCAAGACAAAAAGAGGCCAAAACTTCCTTATTTTAAATCATCTTCCCTCACCATCTTGCCTTCCTCCCCATTTTTCCCCATCTTAAGCAAAACAAAAAAACACCAACCCATGACCTTGCAAAAACAACTTACGCTTTTCGCCATCCTATTCCTCTTTATATCCCAAACCACCTTTTCCCAATCCCCCGACAAACCCAATATCCTGTGGATATCCGTGGAAGATATCAGCCCCATGTTGGAAGCTTATGGGGACAAAAGCATCAAAACCCCAAACATAGACCGATTGGCAAAAGAGGGGATTACTTATACCCATGCATACTCCACCGTGGGTGTCTGTGCCCCGAGCCGGAGCAGCATCATAACAGGCATGTATCCTGTGAGTATAGGTTCGCACAATATGCGGACAGGACCACATGCCCGCTTCCGGGAACCTGAAAATGAAATCTATAAGGATTACTATGCCCAAAAAGATATTAAAGGCAGAAATGTACCCGAATATGCCACTGTGCCGCCATCCTATGTCAAATGCTTTACCGAATATCTCAGGTCAGCAGGCTATTACACCAGCAATAATGCCAAAACGGATTACCAGTTCAATTCTCCCCTTACTGCTTGGGATGAAATTGGAAATGAAGCCACCTATAAAAACAGAGCAGAAGGACAGCCTTTCTTTGCGGTGTTCAACCATGAAGTCACCCACGAGTCAAGGATTTTTATGAAAAAAGAAGATCCCATGCTGGCAGACAAGAGCAAAGTCAGCATCCCAAAATACTTTCCTGAACTGCCCGTAGTCAGACAGGATGTGGGCAGGGCCTACTCCAATATTATGGAATTGGACAAGCAGGTAGGGGATATGTTGAAATCATTGGAAGAAGAGGGATTGTTGGACAAGACCATCATATTCTTTTGGTCTGACCATGGAGGACCGCTGTTGAGACAAAAAAGGGCAGTGGGCAATTCCGGTCGGCATGTTCCCCTGATTGTGAGAATGCCAAATGGCCAAATGGGCGGGAGCAAAATCGATGACTTTGTTTCCCTGATGGACCTTGGTCCTACAGTAATGTCCTTGGCAGGAGTGGCACCACCGGAATATATGCATGGCAGGGCTTTTTTGGGACCTCATAAAACCAAAAATCCACATCAATATTCCTTTGGTTCGGCGGACAGATTTGATGAAGCATTGGATATGAGCAGATCGGTCATTGATGGGCGGTATGTATACATCAGGAATTTCCGACCGGAGCTCCCTTTTATTTACCGTAATGCCTATCGGGAACAGGTGGACATGACAAAGGCCATGATCGAAATGGACCAAAAAGGAGAACTGACAGGAGATGCCGCCTATATTTTTATGAAAACCAAGCCTGTGGAGGAACTGTATGACCTCAGTTCCGACCCGGACGAGATTCATAATTTGGCTGATTCTCCAGATCATCAGGCCAAGTTGAAAGAACTCAGAAATGCACTGTCTGCCTGGCAATTGGAAATTGGTGATCTGGGATTTGTTCCTGAATATGACCTGGTCAATATGATGTGGCCTGGAATGGTACAGCCCGAAACTGCTCCCGTAGAGTTCGAGATTAGAGGGATTCAACTTTTGCTGAGTTCAGCAACCGAAGGTGCCAGCATTGCCTATCAGGAAGGAGAGGAGATCGGTGGCAAACACTGGAGGCTATACCATGAGCCGATTTCTTCTGGTAAAAAAGTTGCTGCAAGGGCAGTGAGGATTGGCTATAAGACATCAGCCATTACTCAGTTTTCCAAATCATAAAGTCCTTTGACCGTATGATATATTGAGGTCTGTATTCCTTTTTGGAAAAATCAAGCAGATTAGATCTTAATAAAAAGCGATGAAAATCATAAGGATATTGAAAATAGGGTTGTTGTTCTTGGTTGCGCTACAATTGGGTGCCATGATCAATCCATCTGATAAACTGACAGAAAAAATCAAAACCAACCTTAGGAATTATCAGGTGTATTATTCACCCGAAAAAGTTTACCTGCATCATGATAAACCCTATTATCTGGCAGGAGATACCTTTTGGTTTAAGGCCTACATTGTGGATGCAGCAAAATTGGAAGCAAGTTCAAAGAGTGGGGTATTGTATGTTGATCTGATCGGTCAGGACCAACAATTGGTGGACAGGCTCACTTTGCCAATTTCCGAAGGAGAGGCTTATGGAGATTTTTATTTGGGCGATGAGCTTCAGGAAGGGAAATACACTTTGGTCGGCTATACCAATTGGATGAAAAATTTTGGTGAAGAGATTTTTTTTCAAAAAGACTTTTATGTACTGGGCAAACAATTTAAAAAACCTGTATCCTCACCTGAAGCAAACCAAAGGCCTGTTGATCTTCAGTTTTTCCCCGAAGGCGGGGAAATGGTTGCGGGGATTCCCAATGAGGTGGCCTTCAAATCCGTGAATGCTGACGGAATGGGAGAATCGGTTGAGGGTGGAATATATGATGACCAAGGTTTGAAGGTAATGGAGTTCAAAGACCATTTTGCAGGTATGGGTTCTTTTGTATTTACCCCT
>NZ_JBGTCA010000360.1:0-18154 GCF_041749095.1 Aquiflexum sp.
TACCTGTCTTTTCCCTAAATCGGTCCACTATGGCATCTTTGACCCTTACATTGACAAAAAGCGGATTGTCAACACTTTCGTTATCAACATGGGATATCACAGAGAAATAGGAATCCTTATGGATATATTCTTCCCAGGCTATGGCTTTTAGCCTACGATATATATCATCAGCATGGTGAAGGTAGAATGATTTGATCTCAAAAAGAACATGGCTAGCTGTCCTCAAATGAAGATTCAAAAAAATACAATCCTGCACGGATGCATATAGTTCGATCGAGGTACGTTCTATTTTTAATGGTTTAAAACCCAATTCCCGCAGTTCAATTTCCACATAAGAAGCAAACCTGTCTTTGAATGTAATGACAACTTTCCCTTTGGTTTCAAAATCTATCATGTTACAAAAGTAGACATAAACTCTGAACCACTTTCAAAAATGATCTGGCTATTCGTCAGGTTTAATTTCCACCACCTCATTTAGAAAAGGACTGACCAAAAAATACCCCAATACATCTCCGCTGCCACTCTTAAGCTTAATGTTGCTTTTTGGGTTTTGTGGAGGGGGTGAAAAAAGCCCGCCATCATTGAACAAGAGGTCAACCAATTGTGTGAGATAATTGAAAGCATCGGTATTGAGCCTGTACAATTCCAATCTTATCCTATCATTGGCAGCAAAAGGGAATCCTGATAGTTCAAAACCTTTATCCAAAATGGAGGTGCCAAATGAATCATCGAACAAGAGGTAATCAAACCGGCTGTTTTTCAAAGTATCATTTTGAATCATCCGAATTCGGTAATTGTTTTCGGTTTCAAAGGGGATTTTACCATAAACCGTCAAATAATAACCTTCTTCTCTAAAAAACCTTTTTTCCTTAAATTCATATCTTATACTATCCAGGATGGGCGGCGGCAACAAAGTTCCTTCCGAAACATATTCATTTTCCCCGATTTTTACATTCAATTGGTAGCGCTCTCCAATTCTCCCACCAAGACTATTGACGGGTAAATATCGTTTTGCCTGTTCGGAAAAAATGAATGGGAAGACCCTATCATTCCCCAAATTCGTAATGCTAACCTCTGCATCTTTCACAATTTGATTGAGTTCTTGATTATAATAATCTTTCGAATACATAATCTTTACCTGATTCATATTGGCATTGTTGGTCCAAATGGCCTCAATGACAGGCGTAGGTTCCACAGTCTTTAAGTCAAGAATTATTTCCTCCTGACAGGCCCAAAGTAAAAGACCAATTAATATAAACCAAATATTACGCATCAGAATTTGAAATTATAGGTTATGGAAGGTAAATAGGTAAACAGATAAGTCATCACCACCCCAGGTCTTCTGGAGGTAACTTCAACTCCTGAATCCTGGTCAAAGTTTATCTCTTCATTGATTATGTCTGTAAACTGAAATGTAAAGGGATTTTTTCGGCCATAAAGATTATAGATACTGAAATTCCAGCTTCCCCTCCATTTTCTTCCTTTATCATGTCCCCTCCATGTTACAGAAGCATCCATTCTGTGATAATCAGGGAATCTGTCGGCATTTCGCTGTTCCCCATACAATGGTAGGGTCTGGGTATCAACCTCATAAGTACCCACAGGAAATGTAACTGCCTGGCCGGTGGTATAGACAAAGGTCAACCCCGCCATCCATCTTTTTGAAAATTCATGGTTGAATACCAAGTTAACATCATGAGGCCTATCAAATCTCGGATTGTACCAGTTATTGCCGCTGATACCGTCTATCTTTCGCCATGTTCTGGAATAAGTATATCCCAGCCATCCAGTTGTTTTACCAAAATTTTTCCTGATCAGAAACTCCATGCCATAGGCATAGCCCACTCCTGTCAAAAGTTCTGTTTCGACATTGTCTGTAAACAGCACACTTGCCCCTTGTCTCAGGTCCACTACATTTCTAAAATCTTTGTAATACGATTCTATAGAAATTTCCCATTTGTCCAAACCGAAATTTTTAAATATACCTAAGGAATATTGATCCCCGCGCAAAGGGTCTATATATGTACCTGCGGGTACCCAACGGTCAATGGGCAACCCTGCCGAACTATTGGTCGCAACCTGTACAAATTGATTGTTACGGTTAAAAGCAGCTTTTACAGAAATATCATCCCTAAGAAGATACCTTATCGAAAACCTAGGCTCAAGTCGATGAAAAACTTTGGCACTTTGAAGCCTATTGAGCTTAAGCGTATCGATTATTTCAGCATCAGGCAGCGGTATTTCTCCTTCATATTGATAAATTACCCCGGAACCGATTTCCTGATACAGTGCATACCTCAATCCAGCTTCCACTTTTACTTTATTGCCCAGATCCGTTGTACCTGATACAAATATATTGTTTTGGAGTCCGTTCCTTGGATTGGTGCTGATATTATCAAAATTACTCTCCGGACCCGGAGTAAGGCTTATTGGAGAAAAATTATAAACCTGGGGATGGTATCCGGCTTTTATCACAGAATTATTGGGCTTTAACCATGACCATTCCATTCTTGCCCCGGTTTCCGAAATGGTATTATCCCAATTGAAACCACTACCATCATCATCAAAAAGAACCTGATAATTGTACCTGCTATTGTAAACATTCATGTCAAAAAATGAAGTATTGCTGATATTTCTGCTCCAATTTAGTGAAGAAACGAAATTGTTCCATCCCAGTCCAAATTGCTTGGAAATACCTAAAAAATCTGCACCATAATACCCGGAAACCGAAATCTTGTCTTTTTCACTTGGCCTGAAGGAAGCTTTTCCGCTCAGGTCATAAAAGTAAAGTTGGTTATTTCGGATATCCTCATTACCAGACATTTTCAAAAACAAATCCGCATAAGTCCTTCTACCGGAAATTATAAATGAGGATTTATCTGCAACTATGGGGCCATCCAAGGTGAATCTTGAACTGATTGTTCCGATTCCTCCCTCTCCCTTAATATTTTGGTAATTTCCTTCCCTAAGAGAAACATCCACTACTGATGAAACTCTCCCTCCCAATTCAGCAGGTATATTACCTTTGTAAAACTCCACCCCGCTAAGGGCATCAGGATTAAAGACTGAAAAAAAACCAAAAAAGTGTGATGGGTTGTAAACCGGTGCTCCATCCAATTGGATCAGGTTCTGATCTGCGGAGCCTCCCCTGACGAATAAGCCTGTGGTACCCTCACCTGCTGTTTGTACTCCTGGAAGCAGCTGAAGACTTCTCAAGAGGTCTACTTCTCCAAACAGGGCAGGAATATTTTTGATGGTTTCCATAGAGACTATTGACTTACCCATGTCAGTACCCAAAATGTTTTGTTCAGGGTTGGTATCTCTAATAATGATTTCCTCCAAGGATAATTCTTCCGGTTTAAGGTAAAATCTCAGTAGTTTGTCCAAGTCTCTGACTGTTAGTATCCTAATGGATGGGGTATATCCCAAGTAAGAAATGATCAGCTTGTCAGGAAGAGAACCAACCTTGATCATAAAACTCCCCTCATTATCCGAAACCACTCCTTTTTGAGGCTCTGATTCCCAATATACGCTAGCTCCCGGAAGGGGGGTTCCTCCGTCCACTTCTAAGACAAGTCCTGAAATATGTTGTTCATTTTGGGCCAAGGCCAAAAAATTCAAAAATATCATCCCTGAAAATAAGAGGGTCAAAAACTTCATGGTAGATTTAATGTTTGATAGGATAACGCATTATTGCATTTGGGTGTTGAAAATTATACCAATAAAATCTATTTCCTTTTCTTTTCATATATATTTTATAATTTCAGGCCATGATTTGGGCATATCCTGATTTAAATTTAATTACGACATTGGCAATCCTTTTTGGTTTGCTTTACTTTATTTATTTGTTCCGTTTTTATTTGATCAATAAAAAACTGGAAGTAAAGATGCACCGGTTATTTTTTAAAATAATATTAAGGGTTTCCTATTTTGTACTGTTCCTGATTGCTTTATCAGGGCCGTCGGTGGGTACAGCATTAAAAGAAATCAAAGAGGAAGGAAAAGACATCTTTATTGCCATTGATCTTTCCCAGTCCATGAATGCCACGGATATTGGGCCGAGCAGACTTCAGCGGGTAAAATTTGAATTGAAAAATCTTGTTAAAAACTTTGCAGGAGACAGAATAGGCCTGATTATTTTCAGTTCCGAGGCTTTTGTGCAATGCCCATTGACATTTGATCAAAACGTTATCCAGCTCCATTTGGATGGTCTAAATACAAATCTAGTACCCAATCAGGGTACTGACATCAGTGCACCATTGAATATGGCCCTGGATAAATTCAATCTTGAAAATTCTCCTGATATCAACTCCAAATCTGTGATCTTGATTTCTGATGGTGAAGATTTTGCAGATAATTTTAGAGATCAGACAAGCAGACTCAGCGAACAGGGCATAAAAGTCTTCTCATTGGGGGTAGGGACAAGCCAAGGCAGTACAATACCAAGGGGCAATACCAAAATCATAGACCCAAAAACCAATCAACCTGCCATCACAAGACTTGAGTCAAACAACCTGAAATTGATTGCCACGCAGACTGACGGGCAGTATTTTGAACTCAGTGATGATGTTCAGGAAATTCCTGACCTCATTGCAGCCATTGAAAGACAGGAAGGCACTGTGACGGGAACCAGAATGGTGGAAGCTTCCGCAAATAAATACTTCTATTTCCTGCTTATTGGATTAGGTTTGGCGTTATTAGATTTATTGCTCCCGATAAAAACCATAAACCTTTAAAATCGTGTTATTAAGCATGCAATTGGCTTTTAGATTTCTGATTTTGATCATATTGATGATCCCTTCTTCTCTGACAAAAGTCAGCGACCGTAACAAGGCCATCAAAACAGCCGCTAAAGATTATGCTTCTACCGAGTATGAAGCCTCGGTCGCTTCGCACTTAAAGCTTATTTCTGATTTTGAACTGAACACCCCCAATGTCAATTACAATCTTGCTTTAAGCTATCACTACAATGGTCAATTGGAAGAAGCACAAAGGACCTATGCAGGATTGCTCAACACGCCGGATAAAAACCTTGCTTCTTTTGCCTACAACCAATCAGGGGTGATACTTGGCGAAGAAAAAAAATATGAGGAAGCTTTGGAATCCTTTAAAATGGCCCTGATCAAAAACCATCTTAACGAATCAGCAAGGTATAATTATGAATTGCTGAGCAGGTGGCTGGAAGAAAATCCTGACCAACAAGACCAAAATCAGGAAGGAGAAGACGGCGAAGACCAACAAGATCAGGAGCAACAAGATCAACAGGATCAGGACAAAAAATCCGAAGAAAACAAGGATGGTGAAGGCGATGAACAAACAGATGAAGATGAGGCCTCAGAAACTCAGAAAAAAGATGATAAATCCGGTGAACAATCACAGAAAGAAGAGGATTCTCAGGAGCCAAGCGATCTGGAAAGTGATCTGAGTGACAGAGAAAAGGCCATGGAACAGATGAAGGAAAACCTGAAAGAAATGAACCTTACTCCTGAACAGGCCGCCCAAATTCTGGAAGCAATGAACGCCGCTGAACTCCGATACATCCAACAAAATCAGAAAAAAGCCACCAAAAGACCCGAAAGAGGATTACCGGAGTGGTGATTAAATTGGAAGAACTTGTCCGCCGTGGCGGATTGAAAAATTGGAAAATTGGAAAATTAGGCTCTAGTGATATTAAGGTTTAGGATATTGAGTTCCTTCTTCAATTTAAAATCTTGTCTCTAGGTTCTTGTCTCTCTGATACTCAGGACAGGCTTAGACTCTCGCAAATCGGTTCTCCCTTCCCTTCGGCCAAACCTTCGAGGTCAAAAAAAGACCTCAAAGGTTACAATTTTATCTCACATCTTGTGTCTCAAGTCTCACATCTCAATTAATATAAACCCAAATGAAAGAAGTATATATCATATCAGCAGTTAGAACTCCTTTGGGGAGTTTTGGTGGAAAATTGTCCGGACTTACCGCAGTAGAATTAGGAAGCATTGCCATCAAAGGTGCGTTGGAAAAAGCAGGAGTTGATCCTAAGGAAGTGGAGGAAGTGCTTATGGGCAATGTGATTTCGGCCAATCTTGGTCAGGCGCCGGCAAGACAGGCTTCCATCGGGGCAGGAATAGGATACAACGTACCTTGTACTACCATCAACAAAGTTTGCTCATCCGGAATGAAAGCCGTGATGATTGGCGCTCAGTCTATCATGACAGGGCAGAATGACGTAATCATCGCCGGAGGTATGGAAAGCATGTCCAATGTTCCTTTTTATGTACCCAAAGCAAGGTTTGGCTACAAATACGGAAATGCCGAATTCGTTGACGGGTTGGTAAAGGATGGTTTGTTTGAGGTGTATAATCAATTTCCGATGGGCAACTGTGCAGACAACACTGCCAGGGAAATGAATATTACCAGAGAAGAACAGGACAATTATGCCGTCCAATCTTATAACAGGTCAGCCGAAGCCTGGAAGGCAGGTGCTTTCAAGGATGAGGTTATCCCGGTAGAAATCAAGGGGAGAAAAGGCGAGACTATTATCATTGACGAAGATGAAGAATTCAAAAATGTCATGTTTGATAAAATCCCTTCCTTACGCCCGGTATTTGATAAAGATGGTACTGTAACTGCCGCCAATGCCTCGACCATGAATGATGGGGCTTCTGCCCTCGTCCTGATGAGTAAAGAAAAAGTTCAGGAATTGGGTGTCAAACCGATTGCAAAAATCATTGGGTTTGCGGATGCTGCACAGGACCCACTTTGGTTTACAACCGCCCCTTCATTGGCCATACCCAAAGCAATCAAAAATGCAGGCATTACAGAGAATGATGTTGATTTCTACGAAATCAATGAGGCTTTTGCAGCAGTGGCCATAGCTAATCAGCGTCAGTTGAATCTGGACAATGATAAACTGAATGTCTTCGGTGGTGCCGTTTCTTTGGGACACCCTTTAGGTGCTTCCGGGGCCAGAATCATTGCCACACTCTTTTCAGTCCTGAGCAAAAAGAATGGGAAAATTGGTGTTGCAGGTATCTGTAATGGTGGCGGCGGTGCATCTGCCATTGTCATAGAAAAAATATAGCTAGTGCTCTGTTAAGGATGAATTGACAATCTTTCCCGCAGAGATGCAAAGAAGGTTAACGTGAGCTATCGGGAGGAAGATGACATGATTCAATATTTAACCCACTCTTATACTAATTTTCCTTCAATTCCTGTAAGAATCCAGAGAATCATATCACCTTATTTCAGTTCAAAATAATAATGAAAAATCTCTTTCTCTTTTTTCTTTCCGTTCTATTTTCATCATCCGTCCTTGCCCAAATTCCGGTCAGGACCTATTATGATGAAGACAGTCTCAAACTCAAAGAGGAATACGAACTGATCAATGGCGTGGCGCAGGGATTATATAAACTGTATTATGAAGATGGGGGCTTGGCACTTATTGGGCAATTAAAAGAAGGGAAGAAAGAAGGGGTTTTTGTAGATTTTTATCCTTTCAGTGACGATACATTGAGGATCGTAAATTATGTGAACAACCTCCGTGAAGGCCCTTCCAGGAATTTCTTCCAATCAGGAAATTTATCCCAGAAACTGAGTTTTGAGAAAAACCAGATTGAAGGGGAGGTCATCACCTATTTTGAAAATGGGAATATCAAACAGAAATCTAGCTTTGAGAAAAACAGGCCGGACGGCTGGAGCTTTTATTATGATGAAGATGAGAAGCTAATAGAAAAAGCATTCTACAGGTCAGGTGTGATTGATGGCAATAAGGAAGAGTATGATGAAGCGGGAAACCTAATCGCCAAATCCTATTACAAAAACGGCAAGTTGGATGGGGACCAATTTACTTATTACACCAACGGGGAGGTAAAATCTAAGAACCAATATAACAATGGCATTCAGAATGGGAATACCATATATTTCCACCCCAATGGTCAGATAGCCAGACAGGGTAAGTTCAAGAAAGGACAACCAGTAGGAAGCTTTAAAAGCTTTTACGAAAACGGTGCTTTGGAAGAACAGGGAAAGTACCGTGCAGGTAGGATCTCAGGTAACATTACCACTTATTATCAAAATGGTCAGATCAAAGAAATTGCATCCTACAACAATTATGGCGAGTTGGTAAAAATCCTTGGATACCACGAAAACGGCAAGGAAGAAAGAAGGATAACATATCTCAATGGCAAAGAAGAAGGCGAAGCTATAATTTACCACCCAAATGGAAATATCAAAGAAATTATGCCCTACCGTATGGGGAAAGCCCATGGGGTACAGAAAATCTATAACGAGGCAGGTGATCTGATTCAGGAACGACAGTTCAAGGAAGGTAAATATGTGCAGGACCTTACCAAAGAAAATGACAATTGAATTCAAGAAATAAAAGGTTCAAAAGCTTCAAAACAGGAAGCTTTTTTTAATTTTGTCTAATTGATATATCGAATGGAAAAAGCAATAAAAGAAACCCAATTCAAATTTCCCGATCAGGTCGGATTTTATAAAGGTAAAGTTAGAGATGTTTATATTTTTGAAGAAAGTCTTGCTGTAGTGGCCACTGATAGGATTTCTGCATTTGATGTAGTGTTACCAAGGCCAATTCCCTTTAAAGGACAGGTGCTTAATCAGATAGCTTCCAAATTTCTACATGCAACTTCTGATATTGTCCCCAATTGGGTGACTTCCACCCCCCACCCTAATGTGACTATTGGTAAAAAGTGCGAACCCTTCAAAGTCGAAATGGTCATCCGGGGATACCTCGCAGGACATGCCGCCAGGGAATACAAAGCCGGTAAAAGGATACTCTGTGGAGTAACATTACCGGAAGGTTTAAAGGAAAATGACCGGCTTCCAAAACCAATCATTACCCCTACGACCAAAGCCTCTGAAGGTCACGATGAGGATATTTCCAAAGTAGAAATATTAGCAAAAGGTATAGTCAGTATAAAAGATTACGAAGTTCTGGAAAATTATACCTTTGACTTATTTGAAAAAGGTTCACAGATGGCAAGAGAAAAAGGACTCATTCTGGTGGATACCAAATATGAGTTTGGTAAATTCGGGGATGAAATTCTTTTAATAGATGAAATACATACTCCCGACTCTTCCAGGTATTTTTATTCAGATAAATATGAAGCGCTACAATCGGAAGGCCTTCCACAAAAGCAGCTTTCCAAAGAATTTGTCAGGCAATGGTTGATTGCAAATGGATTCCAGGGAAAGGATGGACAAAAAGTACCGGTAATGCCTGATGAATTTGTAGATGAAATATCGAGCAGGTATATCGAGTTATATGAAAAAATCATTGGGGAGGTATTTGTAAAATCAACCTTTGAGGATTTGGAAGGAAGTATAGAAAAAGCCATCTTGGAAAAAATTTAAAAAAAAGAATATGAAATATACAGTAGATAAAAAAGAGCAATATGTGATTTTCACTCCCATGGAGGAAAAACTGGATTCTGCCCTATCACCAATATTGAAGTCAGAATTGTTGACAGTCAATGCAGAAGGTTATGAGAATCTTGTCATCGATATGAGTCATGTAAAATACGCTGATTCCAGTGGATTGAGTGCTTTGTTGGTGGGAAACAGAGAATTCAGCAGAAACGGAGGGATCTTCATCATTGCATCTCCGCAGGAACATGTCATGAAGCTGATCAGAATCTCCATGCTTGACAAAGTCCTTAAAATCGTTGATTCCATCGAAGAAGCTGCAGAGGCAATTTTCATACATGTGATTGAAGGCCGCGAACAAGAAGAGGAAGATTGAACTTGGAATTTGAAGTCACAATATTAGGCTCAAATTCTGCTATTCCGGCCCATGGTAGAAATCAAACCTCCCAACTTGTCCGAGTCGGGGGGTCATTTTTGCTTTTGGATTGCGGGGAAGGAACCCAAATTCAGCTCCGAAAATTCAGAATTAAATTTTCCAGGATCGACTTTATTTTTATTTCCCATTTACACGGTGACCATTTTTATGGACTGATGGGATTGATTTCCAGTTTTCACCTTGTCAAAAGAGAACGTCTCCTGACAATATTTGGACCTCAGGGACTTGATGAAATAATTACGGTCCAACTCAAACACAGCAAAACCCAACTTGGATTTCCTTTAAGATTTATCAGTACGAATCCTGAAAATGAAGAACTTATCCTGGAAGAAAAAAACTTTCGGGTACGTACCTTTCCACTGCAGCACAGGGTTCCATGCACAGGATTTTTGATAGAAGAAAAACAAGGGCTTAGGAATTTGGTTAAAGAGAAGTTGCAACAACATAAACTCACCATAGAAGCTATTAATACCTTAAGATCTGGCAGAGATTATCTCGATGCTGATGGAATTATCCTTTATGCCGTTTCGGAATTTGCCCATGAAAAAAAGCAGACCCGAAAGTACGCTTACTGTTCGGATACAATTTATGACCCAAGATTGATTGGGATAATTGAAAGTGTTGACCTATTATACCATGAAGCCACATTTGATGATTTGGAAGCAGAAAGGGCAGGCACAACATTTCACAGTACAGCTAGGCAGGCGGCCATGATAGCAAAAGCTGCGGGTGCGAAGAAATTATTGTTGGGTCATTATTCATCCCGGTACAAGGACCTCTCAATATTACTGGAACAGGCCAAAGAAGAATTTACAGAAACTTATTTAAGTGAAGAAGGCATGACCTACCCGATTGTCATTTCTTAGATTTTTCTATCTACTATACCTCCACCACTAATTCCTACGACATGGATTTAACTGTCACATCTAAAACCTTTGAATCTAAAAAGACCAACCTCTTTATCATTCTTTGTGGGATTTTTCTGACCAATGCTATTTTGGCTGAAATCATTGGGGTGAAAATCTTTTCAGGAGAAAAAACCCTTGGTTGGGAACCTGCCGGTTGGACATTTTTTGGACAATATGTTCTGGACTTTAACCTCACTGCCGGTGCGGTCATTTGGCCGGTTGTATTTCTTACCACTGACATTATCAATGAGTATTATGGTAAAAAAGGGGTAAAGAAAATAAGCTTTATTACGGCCTATTTCATTGGATACATATTTATCATCATAATCATAGTGACCAAGCTTCCTCCTGCACCTTTTTGGTTGGATGTCAACACACCTGATGCTGCCGGAAATGCATTTAACATTGACTATGCATTTAATGTGATTTTTAGACAGGGTCTAGGAATCATCTTGGGCTCATTGATCGCTTTTTTATTGGGGCAATTGATAGATGTGTATGTCTTCCAAAAACTCAGAAAAATAACCGGTCCTAAAAAGATCTGGCTAAGAGCGACCGGCAGCACATTGGTTTCGCAATTTATTGATTCATTTGTAGTGCTTGGAATCGCTTTTTACATTTTTGGAAACTGGAGTTGGGCACAGGTGGTATCAGTAGGTATCATTAATTATATCTACAAATTCAGCGTTGCAATTTTTCTCACTCCCTTACTCTATGTTGGCCACGGTCTGATAGATAATTATTTAGGCAAAGAAATTTCAGACCAAATGACTAAAGAAGCAGCTGAGGACACTTCGTTTCTTTAGGTGGACTAATAAGTATAGTTATTTGGTTTTTGAAAGTTAATCAGTGTTTTATAAGACGGAAGACGGAAGACAGAAGACGGAAGATGGGACCGACCTGCTAGCAGGCAAGGGGGTTTTGAGCAATGAAACATTGACCAATTCAATATGGATTTGAAAAGTTAATTGCAGGATTGAGTCCTATCATAATAATTTTTTCAAAAGAATTCTTTTTTATTTTTTGATTATTTATATTCCGCATAAATTTGACCACATAATACATTTTTGCTTATAGTTTATCACCCATGCGATTCAGAGGATTATTGATTCTTTTTTCTGTTAGTTTGTTTTTTGCTATCAGCGGAGTTAGTGCTATGCTTTTATTTTCTCCATCCAAGTTTTCAGATTTACTTTATTTCAGCCAAAAAAATGAAGCCAATGACCCTCCTATTGCAGATTTCAGTTTCGAAGAGGAGGAATATTGTGGTAATTCACCCATACAGTTCACCAATCTTTCCACTGGATATAAACTGACTTATCTTTGGCAGTTTGGAGACGGGCGGACTTCTGTCGCAGAGGAACCGAAGCATACTTTTGACAATGCAATCGGTAATGGCATACAGACTTTTCAGGTTACCCTGACTGTCACAGATTCCTTGGGGGATACAAACTCAAAAACAAAACAGATCTCTATAAATCAAATCCCTTCTGTAGCGGTTACCAGTGACAAGAGTGATACGAATTTTGATAATCTTCCCTATTTTATTGTCTGTGACAATGATGAGGTTTCTGAATTCACTTTTTACAACACCTCAAGCACCATATCCACCAATGAATCCTACATCATTGATTGGGGAGATGGTTCTGAACCTTTTGAAGGAAATGAATGGACTGAATTGACCCATGCTTATTCTATAGGGGTCTATTATCTGAATTACACCGTAAAGGGAGGAAATGGTTGTTCGGTAAACAGGAGGATTGGCGTTTTTATCGGTTCCAACCCTGCAGTTGGTTTTGGTAATCCGGGCAATACAAATATCTGTTCAGGAGAAGCACTGACTTTTCCGATTACAGGAACTGAAAACAACCCCATAGGAACTACTTATACAGTAACTTTTTCTGATGGTACTCCCCCACAGGTCTTTGCCCATCCACCTCCTGCTACTGTAAGTCATATTTTTGAAACTACTTCCTGTGGAAAATTCGGAGCACCTGGCTTTGGCAATTCTTTTTCAGCAACCATACTTGCCGAAAACCCCTGTTCAAAATCTTCTGCACAGGTGGTTCCTATTTATGTTTCAGAAAAACCCGAACCTATCATTGGCCTAACTGATTCTGTATATTGTGAAAACACCTATTTTAATATCATCAATCAAACACTTTTCGGAAATGAAGTGAGTAATAATGGGCAATGCACCTCTACCGGAAAGTTTGTTTGGGAGATTAGTCCGGCAACTGGTTGGGAACTCAGTGCAGGTAATACTCTGGGCATAAGAAACAACATTCAGATTCCAAATTCATGGGTCAACGGATCGACTGTTTTAACACCGAGATTTACCGAACCGGGTATCTATACCATCAAATTGATTACAGGTAACAGATGTGGAATTGAAGAAAAAGGAGAAACCATCTGCATTATTCCCGAACCTATAGCATCGTTCGAAGTCGATAAAATTGATGGTTGCGGGCCTATTTCTGTCAAAGCCACCAATACCTCCAATATCCTGGGAACCTGTGCTGATGGTGGAGATTTCTTCCGTTGGTCAGTGGCCTTTCAGGGAGGGGAATGTAGTGTTGGAGGAAACTGGGAATTTGCTGAAGGAAGTGCTTTCAATGACGTCAATCCCGAATTCAATTTCATCAATCCCGGAGACTATTTCATCACCCAACAATTGGTTACATCCTGTGGGGTATTTACAGCGACAGAATCAATTTCCGTTTATGCCCCTCCTGTGGTAACATTGGGTAGTATCCCTGATTCGTGTGGGGAATTGACCATATCTCCCACATCAAATGTAAGCTTGTGCAGTGAAGATGAAGCTACTTATCTGTGGACTTTTGAAGGGGGGATTCCTGAAACATCAACAAATGCTGATCCCGGCCCTATTGAGTTCAAAACAGTCGGAACCAAAGTTGTCACTTTGGAAGTCACCAATTCCTGCGGTACGACTACCTCATCAGTGACATTCAATATCAATCCCATCCCGGAAATTGATCTGGGACCAGATAGGGAAATCTGTAGGGGTGAAACCATTGTCCTGGATTCAGAAATCACACCTGAGGGGAATTCTACCTACAACTGGACAGCGAATCCATTCAGTACTATCCAAAATCCCAACAGTGCCAATCCAACAGTAAAACCTAGCGAAACGACCACATACACGGTAACAGCTACAAATGTCCAAACTTCGTGCAGCACCCAAAATCAGGTGACCGTCACTGTCATTCCCGCACCTTCCGTAGAATTCTCCATTTTGGACCAGATTATCTGTTCAGGAGAGACCTCAGAAACAGTTTTATTAAACTCTGATCTTTCGGAAGCAATAATTGAGTGGACATCTCAAAGCAACGGTGCTGAGGGAGTACTTCCAAATGGCATCAATGAGATCCCATCACAAACCATCATCAACAAAAGCAATATCCCTATTGATGTGCTATTCTTTGCTAAAATAGCTTCTGAAAATCTGGGAAGCTGTGAAGAAGTAGTCGCCACTTATAAAGTTACCGTAAATCCTGAACCTGTATATCAGGATAGGGAAATGGAAATCTGCAGTTCCCAAGTATCAACCTTTACCCCACCAAATATGGTGGCGGGAAGTACTTTTGCCTGGACAGTTACCGCGCCGGCAACCGTTTCGGGTGCAGTAACTTCTTCGGAACCTCAAAATTCCCTACCTTTGGAATTGGTCAATTCCAGCAACAGCCCGCAAACTGTCATATATAACATCACACCATTTTTGGGTATATGTCAGGGGCAGTCCTTTTCATTATCTGTTACCGTCCTCCCCTCACCGGCCATTGAATTTTCATTGACAGATCAAACCCTCTGTACAGGTACCGAAAGTCAGGAGGTTGTAATAAGCAGCAATGTCGCAGGTGCGGTTATTACATGGACTTCTGTGGCCAATGGTGTATCCGGTGTTTTACCTAGTGGCAATAATACCATTCCGGTACAAAACCTGTTCAATCCAACTTCCCAACCCATTACGGTTTTGTTTAATGTGTTTGCCAGTACAGGAGGCCAAAGCAACTGCGAAGGCCTGCCCAAAATCTATCAGATAACTGTAAATCCTTCCATTACAATATTGGATGAAGTCAGTGATTTTTCCGGCTTCGGTATTTCCTGCTTTGGTGCAAATGATGGGAGTATTTCTGTTGATCCCCAAGGAGGTAACGGAAACTTTACCCTGACCTGGACAGGCCCCCAAGGTTTTTCATCCTCATCCTCTCTTATCGAAAACTTAAGACCGGGAGACTATTCACTATTGGTAGAAGATGATTTTGGTTGCAGTTTGTCCCGATCCTATACCTTAAATGAACCGGGACAACTTTCGGTTGCCCTTATCAATAAGCGTGATGTGTTCTGCAAAGGAGATGCGACAGGAAGGATAGAAGTGGCTGTCTCAGGAGGGTTTGATGATTTCCCATATCAGTTGAACTGGACCAAGGACGGTCAACCTTTCCCATCAAACAGTTTGCTTTTAGAAAATATAGCCGCCGGAGATTATGAACTGACTGTGTTGGACAACAACAATTGCTCGGTAAGTACAGGAACTGTTCTGGTCGCCGAACCAGAACAAAGGCTGGAAATCAATATTGAAAAAGGTGATATTTCCTGCTATGAGGCCAATGATGGATTTTTAAGATTGGATATTTCAGGTGGTGTTGCCCCTTATACCGTTGCATGGAATTTTGGTTCAGGTTTGAGAAGCTTTGACAATGTTGGGCCGGGTACATATTCGGTCATTGTTTCAGACCAGGCCGGGTGTGTTCTAACCCAATCAGTGAATATCATTGATGCGCCTTTGTTCAAAGTAAATGCAGAAGTCAGTCAGATATCCTGTTTTGGAGAGAAAAATGGACAGATACGGCTAAACATCGGTGGAGGCACAGATGGCGTGTCCATCCGATGGGACAATGGCGCTGAACTGGAAAATCTCTTTAACCTGGATGCAGGAACTTATGGTGTCACAGTTTCCAAATTTGGTACCTGTGATATCAGAAGGGAATTTACAATACTTCAACCTGATCCACTTTTAATTGAAAGTTCTGTAACGGATGCGCTTGACTGTAGCAACCCACAAAGCGGAAATATTTTTGTCAACCCCACAGGGGGAAATCCACCATTTAACTTTAAATGGAGCAACGGAAGTACAGCGCAGAATTTGATCAATATCCCTTCCGGCAATTATGCTATATCCATTGAGGATTCCAAAGGGTGTTTTACCGAAAGGCAGTTCACAGTCAAAAGACCTGTCCCGATCTCGGTCGCTACCATCAGAAATACCAACGTAACCTGTGATCCAAGAGAGATTTTGGAAGAATTCAATATTTCCATTACAGGCGGTGCTGCACCATATACCATCTCATGGTCCGGTGGAACGGTTTCAAATAATGGACTTACCATGTCCACCAATCAATCGGGATTGTACACGCTCACCATTACCGACGGTCAGGGCTGTGAATACCGTGAATCATATCAGATAGAAAACACCGATGTAATGTTGGATGCGGATATTGAATCCATTGGATTTGAACAGTACAATGCCTTTTTGGTCGGTATTCCTGTACAGTTTCAGAACAGGTCAATAGGCAATATCATATCCTATTTCTGGGATTTTGGGGATGGTAACAGCAGCACGGAAACCAACCCAACACATATCTATCAAACTGCCGGTGAGTTTGAGGTCAAACTACAGGCCATTGATGCCTTTGGATGTATCCTGGAACTGGTGAAAGAAATCAGGATCATTGATTATTTCCTGGTGGTGCCCAATGTCTTTACCCCAAATGCTGATGGCATCAATGATTATTTCTTTCCCAAATTCCTGAATATTGAAAAACTGGAGTTTTGGGTTTTGAACAAATGGGGAGAAACCATTTTCTATACAAATGATATCCAGGCCAATGGCTGGGACGGGACAATCATGGGTAACATGGCCATGCCGGGAAATTATGTTTACAAACTTAAGTTCGAGACCGTGGATGGAAGGATTGAGACAAAAACAGATGTCTTTTTATTATTGAAATAATGAAGATGAAAAATTTGACCATAGTGACCATCATGCTACTGATTTCCAATTTGGGATCCGGTCAGGATTTTCATTTTTCCCAGTTTTACGCCTCTCCCCTAAACCTGAACCCGGCATTGACCGGTTCAACGGAACTGACCCGGGTGGGTGTCAATTACCGAAAGCAATGGCCCGGTCTTTCCTATGATTTCAATGCCTATTCGGCATATTTTGACCATTACAGTTATGACCTCAACAGTGGATTTGGCATTATGGTCAACAGTTTTCAGGAAGCCAATATGCGGATCAACACATCTGATATTTCATTTCTCTATGCCTATAACCTTAGGGTGGCAGAATCCTGGAATTTCAGATTGGGCGGACAAGGTTCATGGGTAAGGAGGAGTGCTAAACTCGACAACTTGGTGTTTGGCGATCAAGTGGATTTATTCAATAGAACCATCAACCAAAGCAGCATTGACATGATCCCTGATTTTGAGCCTAATGGCTACGTGGACATTTCCTTTGGTGCATTGGTCAACAATGACTTTATGTGGCTTGGCGGTTCTGCACACCATATCAACAGACCCAATCTTTCGTTTTTCCCGGATAATGAAGCCGGATTTTTGCCTATGAAATGGAGTGTTCATGGAGGCGTCAATTTCCCATTGGGTGCCAATGACTATTTTGGATCAAACTATGACAATCAGGCCTCTCTTTTATTGAATTACAAAAAACAGCGACCCTTCCAACAAATGGACGTTGCCATTCAGGCATTGTATGGAAGTGTTATTGGAGGACTGGGTTATCGAGGGATTCCGGGATTGAGGAATATGCCCAATCAGGATTCCATCATTACGATGTTCGGCGTAAATCTGGAAAATGGAATGGTCATCGGATACAGTTATGATTTTATGATTTCCAATATCGGTTACCAAACAAGAGGCGCCCACGAAATATCCTTCCGCTACCAATTCCTAATGGGAGATCCGAGAAGCCGAAACCAAAGGAATAGGGTTTTGAAGTGTTTTAAGTATATGATGTAGAGGGGGGATATTAGATTTGAGATTTGAGATTTGAGATTTTTTTGAAATTTCACCGTTCCTTGGAAAGTATCCCTTGAAGTTCGACCCTTTCAGGGTCGGGGTGGTTCATCACCGTATCGTTTTTCCACGGGCAGCGGCCCGTGGCAAATCAAGGTTTGACCCTTTCAGGGTCGTTCTTTCAAATCACAATTTAGATGAATAATGACCCTGAAAGGGTCAAACTTTTCAATAGCCCTAGGTAAAACCTAGCGTTATGGTCAATGGTTATACTATGGGCAAAAACCCTGAAAAGGTTGAATTTCATCTACCGAATATATGCTAAAAAACCAATTATATTGGTGGTTTTACTTTCAAAGGCTGAATTCAGTACCAATCGCGGTTTCAA
>NZ_JBGTCA010000361.1:0-34589 GCF_041749095.1 Aquiflexum sp.
TGTGTTGGTGCATGCTTCCCATAGAGAGGGTTTCCCCAATGTCTTATTGGAGGCAGGAGCGATGCAGGTTCCTGTGATTTGTTCTGATATCATTGGCAACCTGGATATTGTCACCAATAAAAAAACAGGTTTGGTTTTCCCCGTCAGGAAGACAGAGGTTTTGAAAGATGCGCTTGAGTTTGCCTATGTGAAAAGAGATTACATGCAATCCTTAGCGGATAACCTTTTTGAGGAAGTGACTGCAAAATATGAGAGAGGAAATATGCATCATTTGATTTTGGAAGAATACAGCAAATTTGTCCCCCAAGAAAAAATCGAGATGAAATAACAGGTTTAATCCAAATTAATTAAGGATTTGGGTTACATATTTTGAAATTATTTGTTTTTTTGGTTATTCAATTTTAATAAAAAATAAGATGAAATATCTGATTACCGGTACTGCCGGATTTATAGGCTTTCATGTCGCCCAATATCTTTTAAAAAGAGGTGATGCCGTCGTCGGTCTTGATGTGATCAATGACTATTATGATGTCAATCTGAAATACAGGAGGTTGGAAGAGTGTGGAATTGACAAAGATCAGATTTCATTAGGGAAAGCAGTCCATTCCGGCAAATATGAGTCTTATACTTTTTATCAAATGGACCTCTCTGATAAAGAGACCATGATGGCAATATTTGAAAAAGAAAAAGTGGATGTGGTCATCAATCTTGCTGCCCAAGCTGGCGTAAGGTATTCATTGACCAATCCCGATGTATATATTCAGGCCAATATTCAGGGATTCTTAAATATTCTGGAAGCATGTCGGGCCTATCCTGTCAAGCATTTGGTGTATGCTTCTTCCAGTTCTGTTTATGGTGCCAATACCAAAATGCCCTTTGCCACCAACCATAACATTGACCATCCGGTAAGTTTGTACGCCGCCACCAAAAAATCAAATGAACTGATGGCGCATACCTATAGCCATTTATTCAATATTCCCACTACCGGGTTGCGGTTTTTTACGGTTTATGGACCTTGGGGCAGGCCGGATATGGCTTTGTTCCTGTTCATTGAGGCAATCAAAAAAGATGAACCGATTCAGGTATTCAACCATGGTAAAATGAGAAGAGATTTTACCTACATAGATGATATTGTTGAAGGAGTTGTCCGGGTAGCTGATAGACCTGCTACTCCAAACCCGGAATGGAACGGCGATAACCCCGAACCCGGAAGTTCTTATGCGCCTTATAAAGTTTACAATATTGGCAATTCCAGTCCGGTGGAATTGATGGACTATATCGGTGCGTTGGAAAAAGCCTTAGGTAAAACAGCAAAGAAAAACATGTTGCCGCTGCAACAAGGCGATGTGCCCGCCACTTATGCGGATGTTACAGACCTGAAAAGAGATACAGGTTACAAGCCCAATACCTCAGTCGAAGATGGAGTCGCCAAATTTGTGGCCTGGTACAATGAATTTTACGGGAAATAAATTCTTAGATAATTGCCAGAAATGGATATCCGCTTCTTTGCCAGTAACCCAATATTCTACTACAGACAAGACGGATCCCGATAGCTATCGGGACGAAGTCGGAAGACCGATGTACCGTACATTTCAATCTTTTGACAAGAATTATATTGAATTGCCATTTTACTGGCATCTTTGCGTACATACATATTGCCAGATTTTGGCATAATTTTACAATTTTCCAATCTTCCAATTTTCCAATATGAAAAAAAATATACTCATCACAGGTGGTGCCGGTTTTATAGGCTGTCATGTAGTGAATCTTTTTGTAGAAAAATACCCTGATTACAATATCATCAACCTCGATTGCCTGACCTACGCCGGGAATCTTGAGAATCTGAGAGAAATTGAAGAAAGTCCAAATTACTTTTTTGAGAAAGTAAACTTATTGGATGTGGCTGAATTAGAAGCTGTTTTTGCAAAACATGCAGTTACAGATGTAATCCATTTGGCTGCCGAATCCCATGTGGACAGGTCCATTACAGATCCTTTGGCTTTTGTAAAGACCAATGTAATAGGCACGGTTAATTTGCTGAATGTAGCAAAAGCTTATTGGGGAGATCTGGAAAATCATTTGTTTTACCATATCTCTACCGATGAGGTATATGGATCATTAGAGGATGGAGGCTTCTTTACAGAAACTACCCCTTACGATCCCCAATCACCGTATTCTGCATCCAAGGCTTCTTCTGATCATTTTGTAAGGGCTTATGCCAATACTTATAAAATGAAAACCGTCATTACCAATTGCTCCAACAATTACGGCCCCAATCAATTTCCTGAGAAACTGATTCCCCTTTGTATCCACAACATCAAAAACAACAAGCCTTTGCCTGTATATGGTAAAGGAGAAAATGTCAGGGATTGGCTGTATGTTGTCGATCATGCCAAAGCCATTGACCTGGTTTTCCATCAGGGTAAGACAGGTGAGACCTATAATATTGGAGGCTTCAATGAATGGAAAAACATTGATATCGTTCAATTGCTTTGTCAAAAAATGGATGCCAAACTCGGCAGGGAATCGGGCACTTCAGAAAAGCTGATCACTTATGTGAAAGACAGGGCAGGCCATGACCACCGCTATGCCATTGACGCCTCAAAAATCCAAAAAGAACTTGGATGGGAACCTAGCCTGCAATTTGAGGAAGGAATTGAAAAAACCATCGATTGGTATTTGAAAAATGAAGACTGGCTGAATAATGTGACCTCAGGCAATTATCAGAAGTATTATGAGGAGCATTATGGGGGGTGATAGATAAAGTTGTTAGTTTTCCAAATTATCAAGTTTTTTTAGTATTTCTTCGCAGTTGAAGGTCATCACCTTTCTCAAGTTACCCCCTCTAGGTGAAGAATAAACCTTCGGCGGTGACTGGGTGAAGTTTGCAACTTCACCTTTATATTCTTACCAATTTGTAATTGGCCAATTTCGCAGTTGAAGCTCTTCACCTTTCTTGAGTTAACTCTTGAGACATGAATTGCAAATTTATTCAAATAAATAGGCGTAGTTTCAAACTAGGCCTAGCGTCAACACCATTCTACAACCAGAAGGGGACAGCTCCAAAAAGCTTCCCATCTTTCATTTTGTATTATTCTCAGATTAAATTATTCTGCATACTTTTGATCTCGGACGACAGTAATAAAAAACTATAAAATTCTCATGGCGGTTAAATTAAAACTGAATTAATAATTCTATTGCTATGCTATTGGTCTTCAAATCCAAAGTAATCAGAAACAGCATTGTAATCCTGCCAATCAATGTCCGGCAATTGGATTCTTCCATTTACTGTGGAATTGGCGACAATCTTGAATACACGGATACTTGAATAAAATTCACCAGGACCATTAACCCTGTCTATTCTTAAAACAGATGAATTTGTTGCAGGAATTTGAATGCTGCTGTATTGTGTAAAATTTAATTGTCCTGGTCCTGGAACTGGAAAAATATTCCCAGAAATGCTTACCAAAAATGGCAATAACATAACACGCTCCAAAACTTCTCCAGATAAAAGTGGTATTGAGACTGATATAGTTTGAACTACTGAAAAGTTAACTTGACCGAAAGTATACAAGGTAACATTGGCGTTTCCAGTATCGCCTTTGTCCCCTTTAGGCCCAGCAGGTCCGATTGGTCCTCTTTCACCGGTAACCCCCCTTTCACCTGGAACTCCCCTTGGCCCTTCGACACCTTGAGGTCCTTGGGGACCAGTTGCTCCGACTTCTCCTGGAATACCGTCCTGACCCTTCGGACCTTCAGGTCCTTCACAAGACAATGTCACAGTAATAATACATACTACCCAAAATACAGATAGTAACTTTCCTAAAATTAATTGATTCTTTTTCATTGTTTTAAAATTTAGTTTTTGAATGTTAGTGTTAGAATAAAGATAAAGATTTTGCTTTTAAAATCTGAATCACCCAAAGCTAAAATTCAGGGGGTTGTTGATGGGAAGGAACACATTAATGCCATGAACTACAAAATAGCTCACCTACCTATTAATCTGTGATTCCTCTAACTCGAATTGTTTTTTACTTAAAGAATGTGATGACCTTTTTCCTTTTAAAAATTTGATGTACAACTTGAAGTTTGAAGTGAAATTTCCACTTGATTTTTCTACACATTGAAATGCCCCCATTAAGTGTCTAACTTTATAAAATATAACATTAAGTTAATATTTGTAATGGTCTTCATTCCCTGTATTATCATCAGCCCCATCCACATAAATAATGAATAGACCATGTCATTATGTAGGAAATCTGAATAACGGATAACATTTTTGGTGGAGTCTTTTGGGAACCAAGCCTGCAATTTGAAGAGGGGATCGAAAAAACAATTGATTGGTATTTGAAAAATAAAGACTGGCTGAATAATGTGACCTCAGGCATTTACCAGAAGTATTATGAGGAGCATTATGGGGGGTGATAGTAAATGGGGAGAATCAAAATTTTTATACAAAATAAAAAAACCACCATAGTTAGTCTATGATGGTTTTTTATTGTAATTTTAAATCACCCTACCTTATTTCCACTTTCTCAATTTCCTTGAAAATATCAATTTTGGTATTTCTGGCTTTTTCTTCAAATGCTTTCCAGTCATTTTCGAAGAATTCATTCCATACTTTCAGCGCCTCTTCAGCACTTTCTTTGGCATGTTGCAACAACCTGTCCTCAGTTGGTCCCGGAGCTTCATAAGAGGAGTTTGCGTAGCTTCTTGGGGCATATAATCTGGTCATGGTAGATGGGTACAAATTCCTGACAATTCCCTGCCCTTCTCTCGTAGGTCCGTAGAAAGCTTCTCTTGTGCTGTCAATTTTCTTCTTCGTCTCCTCAGCAAGTTTTACCAGTTCTTTTACTTCTTCATCGTCAACACCTTTGGCGAAGGTCAGAATTTTGTCCACTGTATTTTTGGCATCGTCAAGCTGTCTTGTGGCTTTCATGACTTTGGCGGATAATACTTCTGTCTGCTTAATGAATTCTTCACGTGCTTTTAGGCTTGCCATATCAGTCTTTATTCTTGGATCCGTATGAACTACTATTGAGCCCTTAGAACTCGTGTCACCGTATTGATAGACTACTTTGTAAGTGCCGGGAAGCGCATCACCTCCGCTTGGTTCAATGAATCCGCGACTACTTGAACCTTCACCGTCTCGCCTAGGTGGAGTATCCCCTGAGTATTTGCGATCTAGATTCCAGATTACCTGATTGACGCCATGGGTTGGCAGTTTTTTGATGGTTCTGATTTGTTGACCCGCTGCATCAAAAATGGAAACAGTTACGGAATCCATCTTTTCTTTTCCGGGATCATTGATCACAAAATTTAACCTTCCGCCCAATGGCCTGTTTTCAGCAGCATATTTGCCGTTCGCAGGAAATCGCTCTCCATGTGGCTGATGGATTTCCGCCTGATACGCATCCGGTGAAGGAACTGCAGTGATTTTACCGGCAGGTGCCTTGCCTTGGTTTTTGGCAAAGATTCTCAAGGGCCTGATGTCATCCAACACATAAATTGAACGTCCAAAAGTCCCGATCACCAAATCTGCTTCTCTTTCCTGTATGACCAAGTCATAAGTTGAAACAGCATTTGGATAGCCATGTCTCCATTGATTCCAGGTCCTGGCATTGTCAAAACTCACATACAATGCGAATTCTGTTCCCAGGAAAACCAAGTTGGGTTCAACAGGATCCTGAATGATGGAAAGTGTATATCCCCAAACTTTATTATCATCAGCTATCCTTTCGTAGGTATTTCCATAATTTTTGGTTCGATAAACATAAGCAGAGAAATCATTGTTCCTGTAGTTGTTGGCTACAATCCAGGCTTCCCCTGCATCATACTTTGAGGCCTGAATCTGGGGAATCCAACTCGCTTTTGGTAAACCTGTGAGCTTGGCTGCAGTATTGGTCCATGTTTTTCCACCATCTCTGGTTACCTGTACATTGCCGTCATCGGTACCTACCCAAATCACATTTTTATCCACTGGACTTGGTGCAATGGCAATAATGGTAGTGTGAATTTCTGCACCTGTGATATCAAAGGTCAGCCCACCTGTTTCTTGCTGTTTTTGTTTTTCAGGGTCATCGGTTGATAGATCCGGGGAAATGATTTCCCAGGTTTCTCCACGGTCTGTGCTTTTGTGTAGAAATTGGCTACCGTAGTAAATCGTGGCTGCATCATGTGGATCTTGCGCCAATGCTGCATTCCAGTTGAATCTTAAGAAGACGTCTTTATCCGGATGAGTGGGTTTGATTGTCCTTTTATGACCTGTTTTTTTGTCAAATCGGGTGACATTTCCTCCCTGTGACATGGAATAGCCATACCTGGAGTTTTCCGGATCTGATACGACATCAAAACCATCACCGAATTGGATCTCCTGCCAATAGGTATTTCTGATACCATCCTTTCTCCAAACATAGGCTGGTCCTACCCAGCTACCGTTGTCCTGAAGTCCACCATAGATATTGTAAGGCACTTCATTGTCCACGTTGATATGATACCATTGTCCAACGGGAATGTTTTCGGCAAAGTACCATGTTTTCCCTCCGTCACGTGTAATGTTCAGACCGCCATCGTTTCCATCGATCATGAGATTTGGATCATTGGGATTGATATACCAGGCATGATGGTCCGGGTGAACACCTTCATAAGTAAGCAATTGGGTGAAAGTACGCCCTCCATCTTCACTCATACCTACTCTGGAATAAAGTGTATAAATTCTGTCCGGATTCTTGGGATCAGCATGGATCTCAAAATAGTAAAAAGGCCGATCACCGATTTCCGGTTTGTCATTTACCATTTTGAAATTATCTCCACCATCTTCTGAAACATACAGGGCATTCTTGGTAGATTCTACCAAAGCATATACTTTATTGCTATTGGCTTTGGAGATGGCAAGACCGCTCCTGCCCAAAGTGCCTTTTGGCAGGCCGTTTTTATCATCCAGTTTTTTCCAGTTGTCACCGCCATCATGGGTTACAAACAAACCTGACGATGCTCCACCTGAATTGAAAAACCATGGATAGCGACGGTGCTCCCACATATTGACAAAGATCTTGTTGGGATTGTTCGGATCCATGATCATTTCACCGACACCTGTTTTGGTATCTGTATAAAGAATCTTATTCCAGGTTTTACCTCCGTCTGTGGTTTTATAGACACCTCTTTCCTCTTGTTCTCCCCAAGGCGAACCAATAGCACCGACAAAAACTGTATTGGGATCATCGGGATGTACGATTATTCTGTGAATAGCCCTGGTTTTTTCCAGCCCCATCATTTGCCATGTTTTACCTGCATCCAAAGACCTGTAAACGCCATATCCCATATTCAGGGAATTTCTTGGGTTGCCTTCACCGGTTCCTACCCAAATGATATTTGGGTTTTTCTGGTAAATGGAAATGGCACCGATCGAGTGGACCTTTTCCTCATCAAAAATCGGTTTCCAGGTGAGACCTCCTGAGGTGGATTTCCACAGACCACCCGAAGCTGCGCCGGCATACATGATTGTAGGATTGTCATCCACGGCATCTATGGCTGTAATTCTTCCGCTCATAGCAGCAGGGCCAACATTCCGGGCTTTCATTTCTTTGAACTGACTCATGTCAATTTGTTGGGCGATAAGGCTGAACTGCGGACTAAAAACCAGCAGCAACATCCCCAATCCCAAAAAACAAATTTGGGTGAATATTCTTTTTTTCATTTTGAAGTTTAAGTTTATAGTGATTAAATAAGTGCAATTTGGGACAGGAAAATATTGATTTTAGTTTAGAGGGGATATTCTTTTGATAGGTGGAATATAGATTAGGTAGCCTTTTCAAAAATCATTTTGTCTTTGGTTTTTCTTTTCTATTATTCTTGGATAAATCATTGTTGGTATTTCAAAATGACTAAAAGTTGAAATAAATTGTACAATCTTCGTTCTTATTCCAAGGAGACGGGATTATTGCCATCAGTGATTTCTTTCCTTGCATTTGAGGAAATAAATCTGAACTTTGCACACGAAAAAGTAGGTTAAAACTTTATGAAAAATATAGTTGTTTTTGGATTCTGTATCGCTCTTAGTTTTGGAGCTAAAGCGTCGGAATTGGTATTGAGAGATTCTGTTGGGATTGAAAAAGTCGGAGATAAAACCTTCATTATCCATCAGGTAGAGGAGAGAGAGACCTTATTTGGTATTTCAAGAAGGTATCAAGTGGCCGTCAATGAAATCATTCAGAATAATGCGCAACTTCAGGATGGTCTCAAATTGGGACAAAGGATTAAAGTCCCTTTTATTGCCAAAGCTGTATTGCCTGAGGGGGCTAAGCTACATAAAGTAGAACCTGGAGAAACTTTGTTTGCCATCTCTAAAAGGTACAATGTAACGGTTAGTGATGTTTTGAAATGGAACAACCTTCAGGGAACTGATCTGAGTGTTGGCCAATCCTTGATAATTGAAGGTGTAGCAGAAAAAGCAGTAGCACCACAAAAAGCTGCTCCTACGACTCCTGCTTCCACAACTCCTGTTCCTTCATCCTCAGAAAAGCCTGTTGTTTCCAAATCTGGAAATGAAACCATTGCGAAGCCAGCAGAAAAAGCTGTTGAAGAAAAACCGGTGGCAAGTAGGAATCCTGAGAGCATTGGAGCAAACCTACCAGGTGATTGGATTACCCATTCCGTAGGACAAGGGGAAACCCTTTTTGCCATTTCGAAAAAATATGATGCAAACATGGAGGATATCATTACCTGGAATGCGCTATCCTCTAATAATATCTCCGTGGGCCAAAAGCTCAAAGTAGGAAGGGAGGCCAATTCAAATGTACCTGTAATAACTTCCTCTGTCCCCGTAATCATCAACAATGAAAGGACAAATGCTACTTTAAGCAGTCGAGGATCAGACGAAGATGATAACACAGCTTACAAAAACATAAAACAAACAGGTCTTGCTGAATTGATAGAAGGGACCGGAAACCACAAAAAATATTTGGTACTGCACAGAGATGCTCCTGTCGGGACAATCATGAGAGTCAGAAATGAAGAAAATGACATCACCATCTTTGCAAGGGTTGTCGGAAAACTTCCTGAAACAGGTGACAACACCAGGTTGATCATTAAACTTTCCAAGGCTGCCTTTGAACAACTAAGAGCTGTGAATGCCAGATTTCCTGTTGAAATCTCATATTGACTTAGGTAGAATGAAAAAGTTGCAATTAATCTTCCATCATTTTTTCAGGTTTATTTGGAATGTCTTTTTTGTAATATCCTATCCCATAATGGCCACTTTTGGCCTGGTTTTAATTGGTTTAACCTATATCTTTTCCGGGATATCAAGATTATTGGCAGGATTGAGAAGTGGAAAAGACAATATCGAGGTCCTTGAATCGGATTGGAAACCTTTAAACCAACCTAATGGCCTGCTGGAAGCTAAAATGTACAAACAGATTATGTTTGGACCTTCGTGTTTTGAATTGAGGAGAACTGATGGAATACCTTCTGTACTTCAGGATTTTTATTTTGGAAGTAAAGTCAGGTTTATGGATGAGGGGATTTTACTTGAAAGATGGAATTCCACAGATTCCAAAGAACTGCCCGACTTTGATATCTGCCTTTATGACCCTGATTCTGATAGGCTTACACCTTTGACCAATATCAAATGTTTTGACTGGCATCTCTCAGAGAAAAAAGGCAATAATCTACTTTTCAAATGGTTTGACGGAATTCAGGGCGGAGAAGTGAAAGTTGCCCTGTAATGGATATCAGAAGTTTTTTAGACCAAAAGGTAATCCAATATAATCAACATAGTTTTATCGAATTGGACCCGGTTTCGGTTCCGCGCCGGTTCAGTAAACCACAGGATATCGAAATTGCCGGTTTTTTTGCAGCAACATTAGCTTGGGGACAAAGGAAGACCATCATCAACAAATGTCTGAAGCTGATGGCTATTATGGATAATGCCCCGCATGATTTTGTCCTCAATCATTTGGAATCGGATCTCAAACCTTTTTTGGATTTCAAGCACCGCACTTTCAATGATTTGGATACGCTCTATTTCATTGATTTTTTTTCATGGTATTATCAGCAACATGAAAGTCTGGAAAATGCTTTTACCATTGGATGGACACCCGATAAGGACATTGTCGAAAATCTTCTTGCTAATTTCCATGATTATTTCTTTCAGCTTTCCCACGCCCCTAACAGAACAAGAAAGCATGTAACAACCCCTAAGAGAAATTCAGCATGTAAAAGACTGAATATGTTTTTGAGGTGGATGGTCAGGCAGGACGGTAATGGAGTAGATTTTGGAATATGGAAAACCATCAAGCCTTATCAATTGGTATGTCCTTGTGACCTCCATGTGGACAGGGTGGCAAGAAAACTTGGATTGATAACCAGAAAACAGACCGATTGGATGACTGCAAAAGAATTGACAGGTAAATTAAGGGAATTTGATCCTCAAGATCCTGTCAAATATGATTTTGCGCTTTTTGGGTTGGGAGTGGAGGAGAAGTTTTAAATGTATATATAATTACCCGTTATGATGTCAGTTACCTAATTTTCTTTGCTTTTTGTGACGGAAGTCGGAAGACCGAAGTTCGCATGAATTAACATTTAAACGGTTATAAGATTAGGATTCCATCTTTATAGGTAAGGATTCAGATAAGGATGTATTTATTTATCGGGTTTCCAGGAAGCAGGGTCTTTTCTCCATTCCACCAATGATGCAAGCGTGTTGTCATCAATATAATCATTGGCCAATGCCTGTGGTAACATGGCAGAATAATCACTCAGGCAAATAAGTTTCACACCGGCTTCTTCAAAATTCTGTTTGGCGATTTCAAAGCCATAGGTAAAAATGGCAACCATTCCAAGAACCTCAAAACCAGCTGTTTTTAAATCTACCACTGCTTTTAGGGAACTACCACCGGTAGAGACCAAATCTTCCACCACAACTACCTTTTGTCCGGGGATGACTTTACCTTCTATCATGTTTTTCATTCCGTGATCTTTGGGTTTGGATCTTACATAGATGAATGGCAGATTCAGTTCGTCAGCTAATAGTGCACCCTGTGGTATACCGGCTGTGGCCACGCCGGCGATTGACTCTGCTGTTGGAAAATGTTCTTTCACTGCTTGCGATAGACATAATTTTATAAAAGTCCTGACAGCAGGGTAGGAAAGGGAAAGTCTATTGTCACAATAGATGGGTGATTTCCAACCTGATGCCCAGGTAAAAGGTTTTGATGGCTGAAGCCGTATTGCTTCTATTTCCAATAGTTTGTTGGCTATTTCCGATGCGGTTTTTTTATTGAGTAATTCCATGGCTTAAAATTAAGGGATAAAAAGTAAGTGGGTATTGTGCAGGCTTAAATATTTTATGCATTTTTGAGTTAAATATTTTAAAAGCTACCAAGAAAATCCCGCCGGTCATGAAGATTTTTATCAATGATAAACCTTTGGATTTAATTACTCCTGAGGAACTATCTGCTGACAAAACTTTTGAATGTATCTATGACCATCCCGTGGATATTCCCGCTACAGGTGATTTTCATGATGATGTTCTTATCATAGAGCCGACAAAGGATGTCATCATCAAATTATTGTACCTTCTGCGTACCCGAAAGCTCAAACACCTTGACTCTGTCACTGTGGTAGCCAAAGATGAAGCGGTGATGAAATCATTTATCAAGAGCAGGTTTACAGTCATCAAAGCGGCAGGAGGAGTTGTGACCAAAGGAAATAAAGTCCTTTTTATCCATAGACTCAGCAAGTGGGATTTACCCAAAGGGAAGTTTGAAAAGGGTGAAACACCCGAAGAATGTGCCCACAGGGAAGTGGAGGAAGAATGTAATATCAAAGTCAAACTAGGGCCATTAATCTGTAAAACATGGCATACCTATACCCATGACAGGAAAAGCATTCTGAAAAAAACCTATTGGTATGCTATGGAATGCCTGAGTGACCTGGATATGAAGCCCCAAAAGGAAGAAGGGATAGCGGATATCAGGTGGATGGGCCACAATGAGGCAAAAACAGCACTGGTGAATTCCTACCCCTCTATGAGGTATTTGTACAAGAGATTTTTAAAACTTGTACCCAAGCTTCACAAGGTATAAGGAAGGTAACCTTGCACGTTCCCGCCATATCGGTGAACTTCCCGTATAATCGTGGAACTCACCGCTGCAAACTCAGGTGAGGTGATCAAAAAAACAGTTTCAAGGTCAGGATTGAGATTTCGGTTCATTTGGCTGATGGTATTTTCATACTCAAAATCCGTGGTATTTCTCAAACCCCGCACCAAGAAATTAGCCTGATATTTCTTTGCCAGTGTTGAAGTAAGTTCATTATATACCATCACTTTGACATTGGTATTGTCCTGATAAATCCCGGATATTTTTTTCACCATCAGGTCAATTTCAAAATACCTATTGTGTTTGGCCGAATTGTATCCTATTGCAATAATTACCTCATCAAACAGGTTGAGACTCCTCATGACTATGTCATGATGTCCTTTGGTAAAGGGATCAAAGGAACCTGGAAATATTGCGGTTTTCTTCATTTATCAAAGGTTTATGGAATTTCCCAATATGATTCAAATACCTCAGGTTTTTGGAATTTTTCCGCCCCATCATGGTACTGGACGTTTGGGCTTGGGGAAGTGATGTTAATGTTTTTGAAATATTGGGAAATCCATTCATTGTCAATTTGATGATGGCTAGCGTCACCAAATATTGTCAGTCTGAAATAGTTTTTATTGAATTCCAATTGGCCGGTAATTCCCATGACATATTTTAGCATATCCTCTCTATTGCTGATGTCAAACCTGTTGAAAAGAACGAATTCCTGATTGGAAAAGGCAGCAAGATAAAAATGGTTTTTTTGCATCAAAAGCAAAATCTCCTGGTTTAAAAAGTTAAATTTTTCTTTAAGCACATAAGATAGAAAGGAAACTGCTCCATGATTGAAACTGATATCAGATTTACCCTCTGAAAGCTGATCAGCCAGGTCTTTTCTGATGGATCCTACTAAATGTAAATTATTGCTTTCAAGACTAGTGTCAAAAACTTTGGAGTTTTCAGTGGGTTTGTTTGCGAAAAACAAAAACACCGACGATAAGGCCGGGTCAAAAAGAGGCCCCGGTATCAGCGAAAATGAGGAAACATAATTGTAAACCTTTATCGGTATGTCAAGATTTAGCAGTTCTTCTTCCTTAAGCTTGAAAGTAAGTAACCTTGGATTTTCGTAAGGCTGGCTTTGGATAGCCAGAATTTTATCATTTTGGTCTTTGGCAAAATAAAAATAATGGTCTTCAAATAAGAAAAGCGATAAGTTTGAAACCGATTGGATATCAAACTTATCGCAGTAAATTTTTTCTTCGAGAATATTATCAGTTCTTATAGCCAAGATTACTCCCAGTTTCCAGATGTGGAGGAATCAGTTCTTGAACCAACACGAAGAGCTTTTTCTTTATTGTTTACCCTTCTTTTCGGATTGATCGGGTCCGGATCTCTGATTTCAAAAACAGGAATTTGTCTTTGGTTTCTTTCTACTTTATCAGCAAAAAATTCGAATTGTTTTCCACCTGACCCAGGAACAATATGTAGGTTGTCTAGATTGAAGTTGGGATATTTTCTTTCGTTGAATAAGGAGTCCATCACATTTACTGAACCCAAGGTGTCCAATTCAACAATAATTTCTTCTTTACCATATTCCAATAGCTTGGTTGTTTCTTTCCTCTGTACCAACCAGATTTTTCCACTATCAATAAAGTTTCTCAATTCATTCCAAGATCCAGCGTACTCACTCTTTGTGGCTATATAAGCTGTTTGGGCATCTCTCAGCATTTGAAGTTTTTCAATAATCCTTGCTTCGATGGCCGCCATTCTTTTTTCTTCCTGCAATACGTCGTCTACACTTCTAAACAACATGTAACCGAGGCCAAGTGCTGCAATTAAGAAAACAACCGATAAAATTCTTGTTAGTGTCATTTTTTGGATTGATTTAATCTGTAAATAAAGTTGATGGTATTAGAGATGAGAATGCTATTTTATGTAATTATTTTCAAAATTAAAATATCCTTTCCATAATCTCACATCATTCATGGATTTTATTCCCCAAAATAGGTAGTGTTTTTCATCATTTTTGATAGAATTCAATTTTTTGATGTCCAAGAATACAATTTCAGAGATTAATTGCCGATCCTTAGGAAGCTCTGGATCGATACCCATTTTTAATTTACCACCCGTTTGTCGGACTTCAAAGTAAAGTTCCACGGCATGAAGTGGGGGCTTCAGGTATTCGTAAGTGCAAAGGAAATTTTCTATGGAAATTTCTATTCCTGTTTCCTCTATAAATTCTCTTTTAAGATTTTCAGTACTTGAGCTCCCAAATTTCATTCCCCCACCCGGTACATTCCAAAAGTATTTTCCGTTGCCCATGTTATGTTTTATCATTAAAATCTTATCATCTTGAATCAAAATACCATTTACACGTGTTCTTAACCTGCCTCCGAATTTCTCATGGATATCTTCTTCCAAAATTGCCATTTATCTCTTAGCTTCGTCATTGATGATGAGTAAAGATAATGAAGCTGTACTAAAGCCTTCGCTTCTTTTGAAAAGAAATTTTCCATTTGAACCAACTTCCGGTCAAATTGGCTTTTTTGAAAAGATGGATTTATTTTTTGGGAAAGAAAATCCGAAAAATGCCACATTTTTGTTGAGAGGGTATGCAGGTACCGGTAAGACTTCCTTGATTTCTGCATTGGTAAAAACTTTGCCAAGATTGAAATTGAAGTCACTTCTTTTGGCACCTACTGGCCGTGCAGCCAAAGTAATGGGTAATTACAGCAAAAAATCGGCTTTTACGATCCATAAAATAATTTATAAACCCAAAGGTGATATCGGTGACCTGGGTCAAGGATTTACGCTCCAGAAAAATTATTTTAAAGAAACAGTGTTCATAGTGGATGAATCCTCCATGCTGGCGGATGAAACCATAGGAGGAAGAAGTCTTCTGAGAGATCTGATCAATTTTATTTTTCAGGAATCGAGCAATAGGTTATTGATGGTAGGGGATATCGCCCAGCTGCCCCCTGTTGGAAGTTCCCAAAGTCCCGCACTCGACAAAGACTATTTGATGGTTCATTTCAGGTTACAGGTTGAAGGGATTGAGTTAACAGAAGTAATGAGGCAACAATTGACTTCAGGTATATTGTACAATGCCACTGTTCTCAGAAGTAATATGTGGTTGGAAAATCCACAGGTGCAATTGGTCACCAAAGGTTTTAAGGATTTTTTTCGAATGACAGGAGAAAAACTGGAGGATGGATTGAGGTATGCTTACCAAAAATACGGCATAGAAAGTACCATCATATTGACGAGATCAAATAAATCAGCCGTACAGTACAATCAGTATATCCGTCAGACCATCCATTTTTTTGAAGATGAAATCAACGCCGGGGATATCCTGATGATTGTCAAAAACAATTATACCTACATGGCAGATTCTGACCGTGTCAGTTTTCTTGCAAATGGGGATTTTGCAGAAGTTATTAAAATACGTTCGTTTGAAGAAATGTATGGCCTGAGATTTGCAACCTTGGAGCTGAGGCTGATTGATTACCCTGAGGAGCCCTACTTTGAAGCCAAGGTCATATTGGACACGCTTCATAGTCCTCATCCTTCACTGACCTCAGATCAATATAAGGAACTATACCGCCAAGTGTCAGAAGATTACGCAGATGTGGCGAACAAAAACGAAAGGATGGAATTGATAAAAAAAGATTCTTATCTTTCGGCATTGCAAGTGAAGTTTTCGTATGCATTGACTTGTCATAAGGCCCAAGGGGGGCAATGGGATGCGGTTTTCGTAGATCAAGGCTACCTCACAGATGAAATGGTCAATCAGGAATATCTAAGATGGATGTACACGGCGATGACACGGGCAAAGAAAGAACTGTTTATGGTGAACTTTAACCAAAGGTTTTACATTAATACAATTGATTTAGAAAATTAAACTAAATGAGATCAACTATGAAAAAGATGATTTTACTGATGGCGGTAACAATATTCACCTTTGCCGCCTATGCCCAGGAAAAAGCTGGCCCTGTGATTGAATTTGAAGAAAAATCCATCGACTTTGGGGATATCACCCAAGGAGATAAGGTAGAGCACACTTTCACGTTCAAAAACACCGGCGATACTCCGTTGATGATTCAGAATGTGGCAGTGACTTGCGGATGTACTGCTCCAAATTGGCCAAAAGAGCCTATTGCACCGGGAACTACGGGAGAATTGAAAGTGGTTTTTAATTCTACCGGAAAAATGGGAAAGCAAAACTCAGTGATCAGAGTTTACTCAAATGCTTCTGAACCAATCGAAAAAGTATCCTTGATGTCTAATGTCCTGCCTAAAGGACAGAAGTAATTCATAATCTATGACATTGATAAAAGCCTATTGAGAAAGTTCTTAATAGGCTTTTTTTTATGATTTAACCTTTCCGATTGATAGAATCATCCCGAGATTTGGTCAGAAAAACCTCACTTTCTTTAATCGAAAGTTTTTCAATTGGGATAATCTATACCCACCAATTGGGTAATTTGACCTCTTCCGCCACGGCGGACAAGACTTGACGTACCAACTACATATATCGGAGTCGAGGTGAAAACAATATGATTTGGCTACGGGCATCAATGTAGATAATCACAAAGGAAATTTTATTTGAACCACAAAAGAAACAAGAGGGAACAAAAGACTATATCACCAAAAGTTGATATTCAGAAACTTTTGTATTCTTTTGTCACTGTTGTGGTTCCATTATTTTTTTTGTTAAAATAATAAAGCCAGCCAATTCAGTTACCAATGACCTAATCGGAGCAGCGTCTCATGAGAATCAGGAAAGGATAAATATGAACATATATAGAACCTCTGGAGATTCCTCGTACCTACCAATGACAGATTATTGATAAGTGCAATTATTTACTGGTTGTACATTAATTTCGCTAAAATTAATCATATATAAGCCAAACCAATGTCATTATATTTTCTGAACATTTCCAAAATGTTAAATACTCGGAATGACGGCTGCCTAACGGGTAACCCAAAGTCATTACCTTTTCTGTACGTTATAAAAATGTCAGAAATCCATCTTTTCAAAAATAACTTGTTCAATTTTTTTGGCCCATCGTTCATAGACCAAAGCACTGGGATGGAGATTATCCGAAACAACCATTTGGGGTAAAGCACCGATTTCCCGATACTCTTCTGTAATATCTATGTAATGAACATTCATTTGTTCAGCAATGGATTTTTTTGCTGCATTAAATTCATCTATCTCTTTTGCTATTTTTTCTTGGTCAGAACCTCGATTTACCGCAAATGGAGTTACTCCCCAATCCGGAATAGAAATCACTACAACGCTATTTGGATTTCCCTTGGCAAAGATTATGGCATCCTGAAGGAGAGTCCTGAATTCAGATTCATAATTTTCAAGACTCCTGCCACGGAATTGGTTGTTGACACCAATCAATAAAGTGACCAAATCGTAGGTTTTACCTGCTATTCCTGCATCATTTATTCCCTTCGTCAATTCATCAGTTGTCCATCCTGTTTTGGCAATGATGGTTGGTTTTTCGAATTCCAATTCATTGGCTTTCAGTAATTTCACCGTTTGGTTTGGATACCTGTCTTTTTCATCCACACTTTCACCGATGGTATAGGAATCCCCAAGAGCCAGATAAGTGAAGGTTTTTTCTTCCATAAAATCTTTGGAGTTTTCTTTTTCCATACAATTCAGATAAAGGGAGCAAATCAGTATTGAAATTATTGTTAGATGTTTCATAGAGATAACTTACGTATTAAAGACCTGTTGTGTCATCTTGAATGTCCCTGATTCTGCATTCATTTCTACCTCTGCACCATGTGGGATCACAAACTGCTTGTCCACATGCCCGATCATGGCACCTTTATAGGCAGGTATATTTAATGGCAGTATATAGTCATCCAAAATATCATCCAAGGTTAATGAGCCATATCCTCCTCCCGGTGTACAGTCTGTGCATTGACCGAAAATAAAACCTTTGATTTTACCCAAGGTTCCGTTCAGTTTAAGGGTACTCATCATCCTATCGATCTTATAAGGGTCCTCGCTGATATCTTCGATAAAAAGAATCGCATCTTTAAAATCAGGATTATATGGTGTACCGGAGACAGAAGTCAGCACAGTAAGATTTCCACCGAGAATCCTTCCTTTTGCCTTACCCGGTCTAAGAACCTGAATTCTGTTCTTTTTGACGATCAGATCATCTCCTTTGACCTGTTCATTTTCAAACTGCATCAATTCCTGATCAAAGAACATTTTTTCAAACTGTCTTACATTGAAACTGTTCCAACTTCCGGTTCCATTCGGTCCATGGAAGGTGATCAAACCGGTTTGGGAATAAATGGCACAATGCAATGCCGTGATATCGGAATAGCCCAATATGGGCTTTGGATTTTTTTGGATGGCTTTATAGTCAATTTTATCCAATATTCTGGCAGCACCAGATCCACCTCTTATACAGATGACAGCTTGGACATCAGGGTCAGCAAACATGGCATTGAAATCATTTGCCCTATCTTCATCAGTTCCCGCAAGATGTCCGCGACGGTTTTTCAGGTTTTCACCCAATCTTACTTTTAGCCCCAATGCTTCCAATGACTCTTTTGCAAAGTCAAACTGAATCCTCTCCGAAGTGGCAGCAGAGGGGCTTATGAGACCGACGAGGTCACCTTTTTTTAAGGAATTTGGTAAAATTGTTTTTTTAGCCTCAGCCATTACAGGGAGAATGGAAGCTAAAGGAAGCGCACCAATTCCAAGGGCGGCAGATTTAAGGAAAAGTCTTTTATTCATTTTTAAAATTTTTGATTTTATAAAATCCAATGGTCATTTTATTAGCAGTAACTTTCCTATTTTAACCCATTTATTTTTTCTAACTCCTCAATATCTAAGATGTCTTTGGGACGGTTGCAAGCCTGTTTTGTTTTGATTAGGCTTTCGTAATCCAAGAAATCCACAGTGAAATCTTCAATGGAAATTTGAGTTGATTTTAACTTTAAATCTATAAATGGTATTCCTTCCAGGCCTTTTAATTGAGACATAATATCCAAACGCATACCTAAATTCAAGCTAATATCTGTCCAACCTGCGATGAATGGAACTGTTTCTAATTCCTTAAAATCTCCGATCCCCATATCCTTGATTGCATGTCTTAGCCTTTTTCGGTTTTCCAGATTGTCATCTACTAAAATGTCAATATCACCTGTGTTTCGATTGAAACCGTAAATGTTCACTGCGAATCCTCCAACAGTGAGATAATCTACCTTTGATAGAAATAGGCATCTCCAAATATTTATTAGTTCCTCTTTCAAGATTTCCTGGTGATTTTACCTGTCTTAAAAATTCTTGAAGATTCTAGAATTGCAAAAAGTCTATTCAACCTTTCCAAATAGGAAAGGTTTCTTATTTCCTTAATCCTTTTTTCTTCGATTATCCTTGGTTCGGCATAAGTGAATTTTCTTTTTTCCATGCTATAAATTAGAAATTCAGCGAGTATTACACAAAATAAAACATAGGATTTTTTGGATTTGGTTCCTATCAATGTGTTTTCACCTCAATCCTCAAAACTTCTCTTTAATATACACCATCACCTTTTCCATTTCCCTTCGGATTTCGGCGGATTTGTTGAGATAGTTGTTGTTCATAAAAGCAAAAGCATGGACATGGCCTGAATCGGTTTTGATATAACCAATGAGACTGAGGTTATTGCTAATTGTACCTGTTTTCGCAAATATGTAGGGGCTTTTCGCTTTGTAGTTGTTTTTTAGGGTACCGTTGACACCACCCTGTGGAAGTAATTGCATGATCTGGGTTCTGGGCAGGGCTTTTTCCAATTTGACCAACAGGGTAATCATAGATCTTGGGGTAATCAGGTTGTGTCGGGAAAGTCCGGAACCGTCCACCCATTGAGGCTTATCAGGTAAATCCCGCAAATATGTTTTCTGAATAAAATCTATGGCCCTTTCGGTATTCAATTCCAAAAACCGGTCATCTGAAACCATCAATAAAAGTTGCTCTGCCAGGAAATTATCGCTTTCCTGTAGCATTTCTGTCCAAATGGGCCTGAGTGTGCCACCTCTTAATACCTTGTGGGATTCAGGCAAAATATCTTTGCTCAAACCGACCGGTATATTGATTTGAACTTCGGCCAATTTGACAAAAACTTCAGGGGAGGTGATAAATGGAAGTTCTGATCTGGAAGCAGTGTAGGTGTTTGGGTTGAAGTAAAAGTCATTGTTATGAAAAGACCGTTCCACATGTTTGGTCTCTTTGGATCTATTGATGCTTACTTTATTGAAATATGGGATATTGGATATAGGCGTTCTTTTTTGATTGGAATAGGTGACAAAATTCCCATAAACAGGAAATGGAGATTTTTCTGAAGAGTATGAATAGTAATAATCATCCCACTGCCATCCGTATCCAAAAGCCTCATCTTTCCAGTTTGCATCTGAAAACTTGATGGATTTGTACTTTCCAAGGAACTCTAAAATCTTTGGCTGGGGCAAGTCTTTATATTTCCAAGAGGGAAAACCTGTTCCCCAAAGTGTTATCTCTCCATTATTTTCGACATACCTAAAAACGGGCAGGCTATCCTTTAATACTATTATAGTGGCATAGAATGTCAGCAGTTTGGTGGTTGACGCAGGGATGAAGTTGAGGTGACTGTTTTTTTCATACAGGACCCTTTGACTGTCCAGGTCAAAAAGAACAAATCCTGTATGGTGGTTTCCAAAAAATGATTTTTCATTCAATAAGCTGTCAAGTCCAACGTACCTTTCAACAATTTCCGATTCCTGTCCAAAACTGAAACCTGAATTAAGCAGAATTGAAAAAAACCAAAAAGCTTTACCGATTGAACTAAGTAATCGAATGAATATTATTTTACCGGTCAAAGCTTATAAATGGGTTTTATTGGAATTATCTTTTGCACTTAGGGCCACGAATAACCAACCGAGAATAAATGCCAGTCCTCCAATGGGAGTGATTGCTCCAAGCCAGGAAACTCCGGACAATGATAGCACATAAAGTGATCCGGAAAAAATCAGAATTCCAACAAAAAACATCCAAGCAGCTAAATTTAACCTTTTGGTGGTATTTTCCTTACGTTGCCATATTCCAATAACCAACAAAGCCAATGCATGATAAAAGTGATATTTGACCGCAGTTTCAAAGGTTTCGTTCCGTCCATTGCTTTCCAAAACAGCTTCCAAACCATGTGCGCCAAAAGCCCCGATGGCCACCGCCAATCCGCCCAGGATTCCGGCAATTAGAATAGTGTTCAATTTGATCATCTTATTTGTAATTTCTTTCACCAAAAATGGCCGTTCCGATTCTGACCATTGTACTTCCCTCTTCCTGTGCAATGATATAATCTCCGCTCATCCCCATTGATAACTCTTTCATTTCGAAATTGGAGGGGAGATCTCTCTTTTTTAAGTCCAAAAATAACCGGTAAAGCATTTTGAATTCTTTTCTGATAATTTCGGTATTTTCTGTATATGTCGCCATACCCATCAAACCAACAATTTTAATGTTTTGGAGTGATTGGGTATCATTCCCGGAAACTATTTCTTCCAGTTCATTTTCATCCAAGCCAAATTTACTTTCTTCTTTTGCAATGTGAATCTGTAGGAGACAATCAATTGTCCTGTTTTCTTTTAATGCCCGCTTATTGATTTCTTTGAGTAATTTGAGAGAATCCACCCCATGGATTAGGTGCACGAATGAAACAATTTGTTTGACTTTTTTGGTCTGAAGATGCCCAATCATATGCCATCTTACATCTTCCGGAAGCTCAGCTTGTTTTTCCACCATTTCCTGAACCTTATTTTCCCCAAAATCCCTGATCCCCAAGTCATAAGCTTCCTTCAATGCGATGATCGGTTGGGTTTTACTCACGGCTACCAAAATGCATTCAGGATTTGTAAAAGTATTTTTTACCTTAATAAGGTTTTCTTTAATGCTCATTCCTTTTAATTTGGTGAATTCAATCCAAACAAAGATATGGCTATATTGGGTACATTGCTAAAAAAAGGCATCAGATTAAGGGATTCTTTGGAGCAGGAATACAGCTCTCCTTTTGAACTTCAAAAAGTAGAACTAAAAAAACTCTTAATAAAAGCTGCGAAGACTGAATTTGGCAGAAAATATAAATTCAGTGAGATTTTGAAGGAGTTTAAGAAAAGGGATGATAGTTTTTATAGAGCATTTGCCCAGCATGTCCCTATTTATAATTATGAAAAGATATACAATGAATGGTGGTACAGACTCAAAGCCGGGGAGAAAAACATAACCTGGCCTGAAGCCATCAGGTATTTTGCGTTGACTTCTGGTACTTCAGGTGCATCCTCCAAGTATATTCCAATATCAAATGATATGGTTAAGGCTATCCGAAGAACAGGAGTAAGACAGATTCTCTCTTTGTCCAAGTATGATTTGCCTGACGAGCTTTTTACCAAAGGTATTTTGATGTTGGGGGGAAGTACCGATTTGGAGTTTAATGGCACTTATTTCTCAGGTGATCTAAGCGGGATTACCACAGGCCGACTTCCCATTTGGTTTCAGACTTTTTATAAACCGGGTAAACAGATTTCAAAAAATAGGGATTGGGGAGAGAAATTGGAGCAGATAGTAGAAAAGGCTCCAAAATGGGACATAGGGATTATAGTTGGAGTACCCGCTTGGTTGCAGATTTTGATGGAAAAAATCATAGAAAGGTACCAATTGAAAACCATTCATGATATTTGGCCAAATCTTAGGATCTATGTCCATGGAGGAGTTTCTTTTGAACCTTATAAAAAGGGATTTGAAAAACTGATGGCAAAGCCCCTGATTTATATGGAAACATATTTGGCGTCTGAGGGTTTTTTGGCATTTCAGGCTTTACCTGAAATGAAATCAATGAGGCTGGTTTTGAACAATGGGATTTTCCATGAATTCATACCTTTTAATGAAAGTAATTTTGATGAAAATGGTGAAATCCATCCTGATGCCAAGATTTTAAAAATTGATGAAGTAGAGGAGGGGAAAGACTATGCGCTACTGATTTCAACCTGTGCCGGAGCTTGGAGGTATCAGATAGGTGATGTGATTCGGTTTGTATCCAAAGAAGAATCCGAAATTGTGATCACGGGAAGAACAAAACATTTTCTAAGCTTATGTGGGGAACATTTGTCAGTGGACAATATGAACAAAGCAATTCATTTGGTTGAGGAGGAATTGAATCTGGATATCCGTGAATTTACGGTTTTAGGGCTTCCACATGGTACTTTGTTTGCCCATCATTGGTTTGCCGGTACTGACAATAAAGTCGATGAGCAGGAATTAAAGGACAAAATAGACGGACACCTTAAAGTCCTTAATGACGATTATGCCGTGGAAAGGAAACATGCACTTAAGGAAATGAGGTTGTCTGTTGTACCTGCTGCTTTGTTTTATGGATGGCTAAAAGTTCAGGGAAAGGAAGGAGGTCAGAATAAATTTCCACGAGTACTGAAAGGGGATAAAATGAAAAGCTGGTTGGCGTATCTTCAGGAAAATGGAGTGGAAATATGAATCAGGCACTCTTAGAAGGCTTCAGTATGGGTTTGTTACTGTCTGCTATGATAGGCCCTGTTTTTTTTACCCTGATCCAAAACAGCATAGAAAACGGGTTTCGCCATACTTTTATTTTGGCATTGGGTGTATTATCAAGTGACCTGATATATGTAATCATTACATTTTTTGGGATCAGCTTATTGTCACAGAACCCATATTTTGAGGTGTTATTGGGCTATATTGGTGGGGCAGTTTTGGTTGGGTTTGGCATTTCTGCTTTTTTCAAAAAAAACAAGGGAAGAATAAGTTCAGGTGGATTGACTTTCCCTAAGGCGAAAAAGACAACCGGATTCTTAAAAGGTTTCGGGATCAACGGCATCAATCCTTTTGTGATGCTGTTTTGGATTTCCATAGCCGGCTTGGTCAATCTGAAGCAGGATTTCAATAAAACTGACATCTTCCTCTATTACTTCGGGATATTGTTTACCGTCTTTTCAATAGACCTGTTGAAGGCCTACATTGCCAAACAATTAAAATCATTCGTTACCCCCGGTCTAATGAAAAATCTGAATATTGTAGTTGCAATTGTGTTGGTTTTTTTCGGGCTGAGGTTGATTAAGTTTGCATGGGAGAGGCATGTTTTGTTTCCATAGTAAAAAATTTATTTCCATCCTTTTTTGTGAAGCTTTTTATTTGTTACAAAAATATTTTCAGCACCATTTTCCGCTAAATAAGTTTCAAAAAATTGTTTTCACCAATTAAAACATCTGGCTGATTGACAGGAAAAATTATAACTATCTGGTCATTAATAGAGCGGAACCCTTCCTTCTGGCAAAAAAAGTTTACCATGTAGAACTTACACCACCTTCCTTGTTGTTGAATTCATCCCGTAAATCTTCAGACGTTTGGTAACCTAACTGCTTGTGGATGTAGCGGAATAAAACGAGTTGTTTATCTAATTGCATTTTCAAAAACTTTTTTACCCTTCGGGGTAGTTATGTACTTCTGATTTCGATGTCGTGGTCTTTCCGGATGGGTGAACTCCAACCAACCTTTGGCAAGCAATGTCTCAATATGTCTTTTGTAATTTTTTGATTGATTGCTTATCCCGAGAAATTCCATGATCTCGGCTCGTGACTTTGAGATAAGACAAAAGCTAAGTATCTGTCTTACTTGGTTACTTACTTGGTTACTTGCTTGGTTACTTACTTGGTTACGATCATTGTCGCGATCATGGTCGTTATCATTGTCGCTTACTTGGTCAAGAATAAATTCAGGATTTGCCGGTAAAACTGTCAGAAAATATAAACATTGGTCATCGGTCTCGAATACCGGTTCGGGAGATTGGTTGCGATCAAGACTGCGCTTGATATTTGGGATAACGGTACCACGTCCCTCTGTAAGATTCAACTCTTTTAAAAAGTCTCCTACCCTCCGGTTGCGGTAATCTCTGGCAACGATTCTTTTATTTTCAGCTAATATTTTAGCCGTTATGGGAGGAACCGGTCCCGGAAAACTCAATATTTCTATTTAAATCCTGAAGCTTTGCGGTTTGATGAACCCTGTCATCAAAAGGGATACGGGCTGTAAGCTCCTGAAGTCTTCGAAGGTCTTCACCCTGAGCTTTGATGGTTCTCGAACCACTACGGATATAACTAAACCTGCTTTTCTGACCTGTACCTCCAAGACCTTGTGGGGCGGTATAGGGACGCATATCACCGGCTGGCGCATACATTACCAGAATGTGACTTTCCATAAAAAAATAAGGTTGCACAATGGGAATATAATTGGGCTGGATTAAGTGACACAATTTTGTGATTTCTCCCTGAATACTATCGATACTGTCAGGCTGAAGACCCGAAGGAGGCAATTGTGGCATGCCGTTTTCTTCGGTAATACCCAATATGATGTAGCCACCACCCCAATTGTTGATGTCATTGGCGAAAGCACAAAGGGTATGGATTACATCTTCAGGATTCCAGCCTTTTTTGAATTCGAGCCTCTCCCATTCGATGGTTTTTCCGTTGATAAGCTCCTCTATGTTGACAGCCAATGCCATAGGTTACGATAACATTTTGTTTTTTAATACTTCTTCAATAGGCTGATATCCTTCTATATGTAACTGATCGTTGATGTAGAGCAAGTCATATTGATAGTTTGCCTGTTCCTTTTTCAATACTTCGGTGTTGGTTTTATAGTCATCAATGCTCCAATCTTCCACATTTCACCAAACGACCAAAATATTTTTATTGGCATTATTGTGACCATACACAAACTGATATTTTTTGCTATTAAACTCTTTGATGATTGCTCTTGATTCTTGCCTCTTCCCCCTCACTCCACTTCCACATCAAACGCCCCGTTAACAATCCTTCCATCAATTTTAACCTGTATCCAGATGCGGTAATTTCCTTCTTGGGGAAAAGCATAGGGGAATCTGACCATACTGTGCTCTTCATGCTCCTCGTCAGTCCATTCCCAATGGGACATGTCACCCATCAGCAGACTGTCTCTTTCTGCATCCGGAAGTTGGTCCAAAAATTCAATGACCCTATCAATGCTATCTGGGAAACTATGAACTGTGGGTAGGTTAGTGAATCCGATTTTACCTGTTTCGAATCTTTCCAATAGCATCTGTTGTGAACCCATGGAATAATTACCGGTAGGGTGGAGATGAATATACACCGAACCATCATGTTTTAGGACAACTGCGTGCCCCATCATGCCTAAATAGGGCTCAAGTTTGGCAGGTTCACCGGCTTGACCAAATAAGGCAAAATCGAGGTTATACAATTTACCGGCATCAAATTTCCCTGTCTCTGTTTCCCAGATTGCAGTATAGCCACCGGGCAGGTCAGTTTTGATTCCCGGTTTACCACAGACCATAATATCACCATCCAAGGTGCTGACCTTATTGGTGACAGGGTTGGAAAAAGTGTAGGTGTCATCTCTCCCTAATATTACTTCCTGATTGGATACAAGGTTGAAATCCTTTCGGTCAGGTATAGTCAGGTCAGAAACAATGGTTTCGGAAAAGCCAGTATATCGTGTAATATCCGCGAAAACATGGTAATCCCCACCTGGAAGGGGAGGGAGTTTGACTTTGTAATTGAGTGTGTCTATTCTTTGTGGGTGAATATGGGCGAAAACGTCCAAATCTCCTTTTCTTATCAAAAACAAATGCATGAGTTTACCATGATCCGGAACCATATAACTGAGTTTCCGGGTAATCCGGCCATAGTCAAGAACCGTTGAATCTATTTTCATGAGCATGTAATCTCCGTCACTTTCCTGTTGGAAAAAGCTTTTGGCTTCAAATGGTTTGTACAAAGATGACCTGTACATATTGGCCTCGGCATCCCACCAGGATTTACCGCCCCTAATGATAAGGCCTACTACTGCAATTCCTATGACCATTCCGATTTGTTTTTTCCGGTTGGCTTTTTTGCTGCGCTCCTGTCCCGGTTCCCGGATACTGTCACCCATGGCAGAGGCCAAAATGGTAACCATCAGAATTACCAACAATATTCCCAAAATAGTCAAGGGTATTCCAAGTTCCAGGGGCATGTCCTTTTGTGCTGTAGGCATGGCCATAATGGGGATAATGGTATCGAAAGTCTCTCCATTTTCTTTCAGGATAACCTGTACACTTGATGTCCCTCCTGCCATAAACCAAAGCTCACCTTCGTATTTCCCCGGTTCCCCATTCACGGGAAGCATGGGGTCTGCTACTGGTGTACCTTTCAGACCTGCACTCCAATATACCGGTCTTACCTCCAAGGTAATGCCTTCTGGATTTTCAGGAATAATCACCGTAACCAATGCTATCCCTGGTATAACATCCGGTGGATTGACGTTGGCCAAAATGCGGTATTCACCCAATAAACCTTCATAGATTACACCTGGGCTGCCCACATGACTGCTGAATGCCAAACTACCGATCAGTAAAAAAAAATTAATTAGGATATTTTTCATGGTATATATTTTTTGGATATCCGCAAAATGAAAGCAGGCGGAAATTGAATATAATATGTGGTCAGATGCTTAAATAGGCGTTACATCGGACATCGGACTTCGGTCAAGTATGTAAATTATTCTAGGGTCAAATGGCAAGAAATCCGATAACCAAATCATCTTTTCACCTGTTTCATCCAGTTTCCCCAAGAAAGGCCCAATCTTGAAGTGAGGATTCCTATTCCAGCTGCGATCAAAAGGCCTGAAATCAATTCCCAGCCAGTGCTGATAAAAAGGGGATGGAAAGCAAAACGATATTGAAAATCAGGTGGTGCAGAATATGGCCAGGAAAATCTTCCAAAAAACCAACCTCTTGCTGCTTCTGTGTTGAGGAATTCTGAGAAATACCATTGTGCAGGGACAAAAGTCGCCACAAACACCAGAGCAATCATTGTCGCAAAAAGCCATTTGTTGGCAGATCTATATTTTGCCATCAAAAGATCAATGAAAACGGCAGGTACAATCAGTAATAGGGGAAAATGATAAGGCTGAAAGCGTGTAATATAGTTATAAACCGGACTGAGTCTGGGTTCAGCAGGAAATAATGGGAGGATCCAGACCATTACTGCCATAATAAAGGTATAGGTCAAAGCCATTTTTGTGGCCGCCCACTTGTAGGGGGCAGCATAGGCTACTGAAACCATAAATACAGGGAAAACCAACATGGAAACCTGATAAGCAAGGGTGCCATGAAGCCTGTTGACAAAAAAGTATTCCGAAACAAAAACATAGACCATGGCCAAAAGGAATCCGGAAGACAAAGCATACATCCATTGCAAATGGTTTTTGGTGCTGAAATCCATTTTCCCCTCCAATTTGTTTTGAATGGAAATCACAGAAATCATCGCCCCAAACTGAATCATGATCATACCCAATCCCAACAAGGCATGTGGCGGAGATAGGATTTTCACATCCAATCCATAGGTATTGTGCCACCAATCATCAAAAGGTGCTGAAGTCAGCATTGCAAACGCTCCCCAAATACAGAACATAGCCCCAAGAGAACCATGAAAAATGCCCCAGAATTTAATGTTTTGGGCTTTCTCTTCTTTTGTCCCCCAAAAACTTGTTTTGAGTACTTTGACTCCTGAAAATACCCCGGCAATAACTGCCCCAAGGTAAATGCCAATATGTGGAGGAGAAAACAGGCCATCTCTTCCCACACTCATGTGCCAGGAAATATCCCAAAGCAAACCAACGGCAATGCAAAGTGATGCAAAAACAGAGGCATAGATGTAAGTAGGGATTGATTTGACATTAGTTTCCGTTTTGGAATAGGAAGTTTCTGTCAAAGTAGCGGTGGAAAAATTATGGTTCATGGCAATTTCAATTTTTTGACAATTTAAAAATAAAGTCAATGGATTGAAAGTTTTTTTGAGTGAGATATGAGATGGGAGACGTGAGATTTGAGACGTGAGACATGAGATTTGAGATATGTTCTTTCAGAAAAGAGAGTGACCTATAGAAATAGGGTAAATCGAGATTTAATATCCCTAAATTCATTTTATCTTCGAAGCCCTCCAATAAAAGTCACTGACACCAGGAATCCAGTCTTTGAGATTGCCACGTCGCACAAAGGGATATTCAAGGTATCAAAGTTTCCCGAGTGCTCCTCGCAATGACGACGCAAACATCGGTCCTCGGACATCGGACATCGTCAGACACCGACTTTCTAATTCCAACTTTTAACTCCTATCTTTCACCCGGCCTATAAATCCTCTTGGCATTCTCAAGCACATCCTCTCTATAATAGCTGACATCCTTGAACTCCCCTTTCACATATAACTCTGCCTGATCCACAAAATGGGGAGAATATGGATTGCCACTTTGTCCACCGGCCAAAAGGGATTTGGCTCTTACTTTTTCACCAAATTCTACAGCCGCAACAAAGCTATTGCCCACATTGCCATACCATTTTTTGGTATTGGGATAGGGCCTGCTTCCATAAGCGGCCAATGAACCCCAAAGTGAGGAATTATAACCCACAGGCAGACTTGGCAGCTCATCATAGAATTGTCCCTGGATTTCACTGGTTACACGTTGGAAGCGGTTGATTTCTCCCCAAGGGGTTTCCCATGTCCCGAAATCACTTTCAAGCTTTTGTATGGCTTTTTCCAAAGTTCTGATCTTCATTTCATCCGGTGTATTTTCGGCAAGAAAATCAAAAAGGTAGGCATCCCAAGGTCTGTCCAGTTGCATTGCCTCAGAGATCAGCTGATTTCCCCAAAATACAGCCAGGGAAGTTGCAACTGAATGCACATCGGTTTTCAAGTCCCACATGGCAAGTGTGCCAACCGGATCTTTCAATTTCAGTTTTTTAGAATCATTGTTGGGAATGCGTTCAAATGCTTCGATCAAAGAAGGAATGATAGGATCAAAAGCCATCAATGTAGGTTCGTAAGCCACATCCCTTATCAAAGATTCCAAGGTGAGGTCTTTTTTGTATGACAGTATCCGGACCGCATTCACTCCCCTGGCATTTTCGAGGTCCCAAGCGATATATGGTGGATAATCTTCCCGCTTTGGACTATATGATCCCGCAGCCGTAAATGGTGTTGAGTTGCAGTGCTGTATCCACCCGTTTTCAGGATTTTCAATGTAGATCATTTCCCCAATTTCATGCAAACCTTTCCAATCTGTAGCAGGATTACTACCATCCACTACATTTCTCCAATCAAACTGAGGATCCCTCACAGGAATAAAATTCCCATGGTAGAAGACGATATTTCCATCCCGGTCCGCATAGACAGTGCTATTGGACGAATTGGTCTTCAGTTCCATATTGGCTTTGAACTCCGCATGGTTTTTTGTTTTAGTCCTATTATAAGATTGGGTCAGGGCTTTTTCCCGCTCCACCATCAGGGCAATGGCTACCCATTTCCCATTTTCTTCCCTGATGACAGGACCATGGTGACTGTAAAAAGCGGTAAATTCATTCGATAGCATTTCATTACCTTCCCTGTAATGGACTTTTATTTGTTTCTCGGTCAAAGGTCTCCACTGTTTTCCAAACTTATAATAGTATTTGCCTTTTCTCTTCTCGACAGTCAGGGCAAAGTGGTCAATGGCATCTGCCTTTGCAGAAGTATGCATCCAACCGTTAAATTCATTGAATCCCTGGTAAATAAAGAACTGTCCCCATGTAACCGCTCCATAGGCATTTAATCCATCTTCGCTGACCATATGGACTTCCGGTCTGAAATAAAAAGAAGTGTGCGGATTGATCATCAATAATGCATTTCCTGTTTTTGAAAGTTTAGGAGCAATTGCAAAACCATTAGATCCCCGAGGTTCCTCCTCCCAATTTCTTTCCGCATAAACCAGATTGGCATGGAAGTCTTTGTCATAAAAAGCTTTCAATTGATTGACTGAAATGGTTTCGATATCACCCCCAATACTACCCTCGCTAAATGTCAAAGCCATCCAAGGTTCAAATTCAGTGATGAGTCTGGGTTTGACTTCCGGATGGCTATAAAGGAAATAATTGATCCCATCAGCCCAGGCATCCATCAGGTCTTTCAGCCATTTTGGAGAGTTTTGGTATTCATTTTTGACAACCTCCTCATCTATGTAAAGCTTCATTCTAAGGTCTGCGAAAACCTGATTTGCACCTTCCACTTCTGCCATCCTTCCCATTGCCGTGATATAATTGACCTCTACCCGGTTGAAGTCATCCTCACATTGAGCGTAGATCATTCCAAAAACTGCATCAGCATCAGACTTGCCATAGACGTGCGGAATTCCCCATTGGTCTCGGATGATTTCAGTGTTTTGGGCTCTTTGTTCCCATCTTTCAAGATTTGCTTGGGAATAGGAGCCAATCACAAGACAGAAAAATGCGATGACTGATAATGTTCTTTTAAGCATGATTTGGGCTTTTGATTATAATTCCCTAAAAATAGCAAAATGTCCAAAGAAGCAAATGGATAATGGGTTTAATGGAAAGATTGGAAAATTTTAAAATTAGAAAATTGAACTTCATATTTTTCACATTTTGACTTTTTGCCTTTTAATTCTCTAGGTGATCCAACATCGGTCATCCGTCATCCGACATCATTGCAATCCAATTGATAAAGATTTTAATAAACTTAATTTAGTTTTATCCACCAAAAAAGCGATATTAAAAGTCGGATATAGGATTGATTTTTGTTTATTGGTATTGGAAATCGAATAGAACATGCTTGAAGAAAAATATTTCAAAAAAAATGAAACTGTATCACTAAAAATCCTGATGCTTTTTGAGGGTCTTTCGGATGGAATTTTGGTTTTGGATCCGGACGATCAAATAATTTTTATAAACAAAAAGGCTTCTGAGGTATTGGGGTGGGATCAGGATAAAATTAACCGGACTAATCTTAAAGCCCTTGATATGGATCAAAAAATAGTTGACTTTATCACAAAGGCGAGGAATGAGGCGACAGAGATAGTAGAAGAAATCGAGGTAGATTCCTGGCTTGAATTGGAGGCAATAGTCAAAGACGATTTATTGGGAATAGTAATCAGGGATATAAGGGGAAGAAAAAAAGCCCAGGACGAACAAAAAAATTCTTATGAATCCATCAGAAATCTGAATACCCACATGCAATTGGCAAGGGAAGATGAAAGGGCTACCCTCGCCCGGGAAATCCATGACCAATTGGGGCAAAGACTTACGGGGTTCAAAATGGAGATTGATTATATTTTGAGAAAAAGTCAGCATCTTGAGAGCTTTGTCACTGAGAAACTGAGAAATGTAATCAATCAGATAGACCGGACAATCGGAACTGTGAGGAATATTTCAAGAAACCTCCGTCCAGGTATCTTGGATGATTTCGGACTCTTGGCGGCATTGGAATGGCAGGCTGATGAATTTACAAAAACAAGTGGTATTCCGGTTTTTTTTCAGTACCTAGGTGAGGAAAAGCAAACGGATAACCAAAAAGTAACAGCTATTTTCCGGGTTTATCAGGAATCTTTGACCAATATTATGAGACATGCCAAATGTACTCACGTGAATGTGTTGGTCAGTTTCGGAAATGAAAAAATTGTTTTGGAGGTTTCTGATAATGGTCAGGGATTTGATCCTGCGATTTTGAAAAACCAAAAATCCTTAGGAGTATTTGGTATGAAAGAGCGAATTGAAAGTATAGGGGGGAAGTTTGAAATTGAAAGCAGAAAAGGACAAGGGACTAAGGTTATATTGGAAATGCCTCTAAAAATGAAACCATGAAAGTACTGATTGCTGACGATCACCCGATTGTACGTAAGGGCATCATCCAACTGATGGAAGATGCATATCCACAAATGAAAGCCTTTGAGGTGACATCAGGAAACGAAGCTCTTAATAGGATCAATGAAGAAGATTGGGATTTGATCATTCTTGATATTTCCATGCCGGGAATTAATGGGATCGAAGTGTTGAAGCAGGCAAGAAAAAATGGGATCAAAGTACCAATCCTGATCTTGAGCATGCAGGCAGAGGAGCATTATGCCCTGAGAACACTTAAAGCAGGCGCATCAGGTTTTGTAAGTAAAGAAAGTGCCGGTGAGGAATTGGAAAAGGCAATCACCAAAATAATGAAAGGTAAAAAATACCTGAGTCCCAAGGTGTATGAAATAATGGCGGAAAATATAGGAGAGGAACCGATACTTTTCCATAATAAGTTGTCAGACAGGGAAATGGAAGTGATGACCCACATTGCTTCAGGAAAAACCGTCTCTGAAATAGCCCAACAACTCAGCCTGAGCGTCAATACCATAAGTACTTACAGGCTGCGGATTTTGGAAAAATTGCGCCTACAGAACAATGCCGAGATCACAAGGTATGCTTTTGAATTTGGTCTGATCTGAGTGTTTGTAGTACAAACCATGACAAGATAATCCGTTTTACAACTACCTTTTTTTTGATCAGTTCAAGATAGATTTGTATAAATATTTATCTCGAATATGTTGACACGAACAGAACATCCTATCAAAGCATTATTTTTCGATTTTGCGCCAAGCAATACTGTCAAAATCCAGGATATGATTCAAGATTTGCCATTTTTGGAAATTGACGGAAGCGTATATTGCCTTGAAAAGCTTGAAGAAAGGATATTGGAAAAAAAGATAAACCTTGTGATCATCAACGTTTGCCTCAAACTTGCCTCAGGCAAATACTCTCCTGATCTCACTATAGAAAGAATTAAACAGATCAATCCCGATTGCAGAATAATGTTGTGCAAATCTCATATTGGTCCCTTACTAAGAAAAGTTTATTTACACCAAGGATTTGATTGGGTAGTTGATAAATCGGTTCAAATGAAAAAAATCCCGCAGATTCTTGAAGATATTTCAAAAGAAATGGATGTGGAAGAAGTATTGATTGCTTGTTGAAAAAGAATTAAATTAATAAGCCCTAGTGTAAAAAGAGTAAGTTGAATCGTTGCGATTATCACCCCGAAATCATCCGATCTAAAAGCTCTGCCGGAGAAATCTCATTTTCTCCGGCATTTTTTTTAATGGAATTTTTTGATTTTTTCCTGTTCTGCTACAGTCGAAAAATCCCTCGTTAGCCTTTCCGCATAATCATCCAGCAATTCCCGTACTCTGCCATGACTATTCGACCTTACTATCAAACCGGCATGATAATCCAATGGAACCTTGAAAAACACCTCCTGATCTTCAAATGATGAAAGGTCAGGTTCTTTGAATTTGGAAAGTGTCAGTACAATTCCGGCAAATCCCTTTTTGACTTTTGGGAGCTTATAGTCTTTTTCTTTGCAAATTGCATCTTCGATTTTGGCCCACTCTGTCCATAGATTAATGTCCGTAGCGGCTTCTACCATTTCTGCCAAATGGGCACCACCAACTCTTGAAGAGGTCTCTAAAAAGTAAATCTTCCCATCTTCTTTTCCTTTGATAAATTCAGTATGTGCGGCACCGCTTTTCATACCAAATGCTTTCATCACTTTTTTATTGGCTTCTTTGATGTCCTTTTCATCATC
>NZ_JBGTCA010000362.1:0-31314 GCF_041749095.1 Aquiflexum sp.
CTGGACAATCTTGAAAATGTACAATTAGACCTGTTCGGGAATAATAATGGGGGTACATTCCAAAATTCCAGTTGAAACAGCTTAAAAATGTAAAAAATGAAGATTATTGGCTAATTTTAAAATTAGTCGGACGACACTAATATAATACTAAGAAAAGAAGTATCAATTTGTGGATTTTTAAGATTTAGGAAATTTTTCCCAATACATTTAACACACCTAAAATACTTGGGTTCCTTTGGAATTAAGCTGCAAGTGAATCTTATTTAATAATGATCCAAGAGATTTTGTTATGAATAAAATAAAAAAAGTTTATCGGTATTTTACAATATATGGCATAGCAAGAACTCTGAATAAGGTAGTAGGAAGGAATCGAAGTTTAACTTTTTTGGGCCCTTTTTATTTTGGAAAAAGTCCTTCTATTGGACTTATTGGCTGTGGTCAGTTTCAATTTTCAACTATCGCTTATTTTTTGTCCAGAAGTTTTACCAACAGGTTTTCGTTTTGTTTTGACATTGACTATTTCAATTCAAAATCATTAGCAAAATACTACAGTATTCCAATTGTATTAAAAGACATAGAAGACTGCTTTAATGTATCTGATTTAAAACTAGTTTATATTGCCTCAAATCATGCTTCACATACAGATTACGCTATTCAATTTTTGAACAAAAATATAGACGTTTACTGTGAAAAACCCATTTCTGTTAACTTTGATCAATTTAACGCCCTTAAAATTGCTATAGGTCTTAGTTCAGGAAGTTTTTATGCAGGATATAACAGACCTTTTTCACAGGCTGTTATTCAAATCAAAAAACTATTCAATATCAAGAACTTCTTAAATGGTAAGTTTTCTTTAAACTGTTTTGTTACTGCTCATGATATACCCCCTCACCATTGGTATAGAAATCCTAAAGAAGGAACGAGAATTTGTGGGAATGTTGGACATTGGCTTGATTTAATGATTCATATTTATAATTGGAGAGGTTACATACCTAAGAAATTTACAATACAAATTGCATATTCAAACATTAAAGAGCCGGATGATAACATTTGTATATCAATATCTACTCCAGAGGGTGATTTGACTTCGATAACAATTACGGCTCGATCTGAACCATTTGAAGGAATTAATGAAACAATTAATTTTCAATATGATACAATAATTGCTAAGATTGATGATTTTAGAAATTTGGTAGTTTGGGATGAAGAAAAAAAATATAATAAGAAGTATTGGATTAAGGATGTTGGACACAAAGTTTCAGTTATGCAGCCTTTCGAAAAAAATAAAAGGGACTTATCTGAAGTTTTTGCTTCCACTGAACTTATGTTAAATATCACCGACATGGTTAGAAATGGAGAGAAAGAAAAAGAAGTTCAGTTAACTTGAAAATAATAAATGAAACAAATCATACAAAATATAAAAAACGGGGATACAATTTTAGAAGAGGTACCTGCTCCTCTGGTAAAACCTGGACAGGTACTTATTCAAACGACTCGAAGTTTGGTTTCATTGGGAACAGAACGGATGTTGGTCGAATTCGGAAAAGCTAATTTTTTGCAGAAGGCCAGGCAGCAACCCGATAAGGTTATTGAGGTTATCAATAAGGTAAAAACCGATGGGTTACAGCCTACCGTCAATGCAGTATTTAATAAGTTAGGACAGCCATTGCCATTGGGTTACTGTAATGTAGGGAAGGTGATTGCCGTAGGAAAAGGCGTTGAGGAATTTGCAGTAGGAGATAGGGTGGCATCCAATGGCCACCATGCAGAATATGTTTCGGTTCCTAAGAACCTTGTAGCCAAAATCCCCGATAACATTTCAGATGAAGAAGCCGCATTTACAGTAATAGGAGCTATAGGACTTCAGGGAATCCGTTTGGCAAATCCTACTTTTGGAGAAACAATCGTAGTCGTAGGTTTAGGTCTGATTGGTTTGATTACGGCGCAATTACTAAAAGCGAATGGTTGTCAGGTAATTGGTTTTGACTATGATGCTTCTAAAATTGAACTTGCCAAGACATTTGGAATTGATGCAGTTAATCCTGGAGAAGGTGTTGATCAAGTGGCATATGTAAATAATGCTACTCAAGCTGTAGGTGCTGATGCGGTCATTATTACTGCCTCAAATAAGAGCAATGAAATAATTTCTCAATCTGCCAAAATGTCCCGCAAGCGCGGACGTATAATCCTAGTCGGAGTGATCGGTTTAGATATTTCAAGAGCTGACTTTTTTGAAAAGGAGCTGACATTCCAGGTTTCATGTTCTTATGGACCAGGTCGATATGATGAAGCTTATGAACAAAAAGGTCAAGACTACCCTTTAGGATTTGTTCGTTGGACTGAGAAGCGGAATTTTGAAGCCGTACTTCAAGCTATATCTGCGAAGGTTATCCAAGTCGAGCCTTTAATCACTGAGAGAGTGCCTTTGGAAGAATATATTCAAATATATGGGGATATGGCCGGAAGTAAGTCTATTGCTTCAATATTGGTATATCCCGAAAAGTCAGGTGAACCAAACCGATCAGTTGTAATAGGATCTAATAAATTTACACCAGGAAAAGGTACAGTAGGGATCATAGGAGCAGGAAATTTTACTTCTGCGATGATTTTACCTTGTCTGAAAAAAACACCTGCTCATTTGAAGTTTATCTCAAGTTCAGGCGGATTGTCAGGGACCACATTGGCCAAGAAATTCAACATTGCACAATCCACTACGGATAATTCTTTGATTCTAAAAGATCATGATGTGGATTTGGTAATGGTGACAACCAGGCATAATGCCCACGCCAAAATGGTTGCAGAGGCATTGAATTCCGGAAAACATGTTTTTGTGGAAAAACCTTTGGCACTGAATCAGGATGAATTGGATCAGGTTCTCAAAGCCTATTTGGAATCTGGAAAGACCGTTTCGGTTGGATTTAATAGACGTTTTGCCCCTTTGGCTTTGAAGATGAAAAAGGCATTGGGTTCAGGTAATACCCCAATGAATATTATAGCTACAATGAATGCAGGTTTTATTCCGGCTAATGTTTGGGTACATGATATGGAAGTAGGAGGGGGTAGAATAATCGGGGAGGCTTGTCACTATATTGATTTAATTACCTATTTGACTGGGTCAAAAGTAAAGGCAGTATGTATGAATGCCATGGGCACCCAGCCTGAGGAAAATACGGACAATGCCAGTATCATGCTCAAGTATGAAAACGGAACGAATGCTGTTATCAACTATTTCGCAAATGGTTCTAAGGCTTATTCAAAGGAAAGGGTAGAGGTTTTTCACCAAGAACGTACCCTAATCATGGATAATTGGAGAAACCTAAAAGGTTTTGGGTTTAAAACCTTCAGTTCTGCTTCATCAGGTCAAGATAAAGGTCATCAAAATCAGTTCAATTTATTGATAGAATCTATCCAAAAAGGAGGTGATCAAATTATTCCAATGGACGAATTGGTGAATACCACTAAAGCTAGCTTTGCCGCAATTGAAAGTTTAAAAACGGGTGCTTGGGTGATGTTAGAATGATTTTTTCATTCTTCAACTGCTTGGCAAATGAAAGGATGAGAAAGTTTGGAGTTGCTAACTAATGTTTTCTATTAGCAATATCACGATCTAAACCTTACTCAGTATATGCCTGGTTTTCCAAAAAAGAATATTAGAAGTTTTATGCAAAAGCAAACCAATTGATACAGAAGTTTAAAAATCTAGGTAAAATTATCCGCACTGTAAGCCACCTGAAACCGATTCAGGTGGCTTATCAGTTAAAATATAGACTAATTAAGCCAAAACCATTACGGGCTTATGCTCTAAATAATTCTGTGCATTATAAACCTTTATCTTTTTTGGAGTTAGGGAAAGTTGATGACATGGTAAAAATTGAAGATAATACCTATATTTTTCAATTTTTAAATCTCTCAAATACTTTCATTGGTGAAATAGACTGGAATTTTGGGGTGCATGGAAAGCTTTGGAACTACAATCTTCAATATATGGATTGGCTAAAGCAAAAATCACTGGGTGTTCAACAACGAAAAGAATTGGCCAATTCAATTTACAAAAACCTTTGGAAAGGCAGCTTAATTTTAGAACCATATCCGGTTTCCTTAAGAATTATGAACGGCATCAGGTTTTTATCTGCTTATGAAGACAATAATTTGGCACCATACATTAAAGCCGAAGCTAATTTTTTAACAAAACGCCTGGAATACCATCTTTTGGCTAATCACCTTTTAGAAAATGCATTTGCCGTTTATATGGCGGGATCTTTTTTCAAGGAAGATCAGTGGATCAAATTAGGGGAGAAGTTATTAAGAAATGAACTGAATGAACAGATTTTGAAGGACGGGGCACATTTTGAATTGAGTCCGATGTATCATCAAATTATTTTTTTTAGAGTACTTGAGCTACTTACTTACGTAAGCCCTGATTCTATTCTATACTCCTTTGTAAAAGAGAAAGCCATTAAAATGCTTTCTTGGCTTAAAACTATCACTTTTATAAATGGGTCTATACCTCACTTTAATGATTCTACTGATGGTATAGCACTCACATCATGGCAACTTTTCAAAATCGCTGAGAAATTAGGTTTAAAAGAAGAATTTAACCATAATTTAAATGAATCCGGTTTTAGAAAATTTCAAAATGATAACTTTGAATTAGTCATTGATGTTCATGGTATTTCCCCAAGGTATCAACCGGGACATGCTCATGCTGATACATTTACCTTTTGCTTGAATCACAACAATCAACCAATCATTGTTGACCATGGAATATCTACCTATAACATCTCCGAAAGAAGAAACTATGAGAGAAGTACTCCTGCCCACAATACTGTATCTATTAATGGAGCTAATTCTTCCGAAGTTTGGTCTGGTTTTAGAGTGGGGAGAAAATTGAATTGTAAGATAATTACTGATAAGAATAATCAATTAGTTGCTACACATAATGGATATGGGAAAAAAGGTATTGAGGTTCAAAGAGAACTAAGATTTTTACCAAATGAATTAACTTTTATTGATACAGTTTTAAGTAAAAAACATAAATTAGAAGAATCACAAATAATATTGCATTTTCACCCCACAGTTGATTTGTTCTTAGATTCAGCATCTTCATTCATCATTAATGGAAGTTTGCAATTAAAATTCAATTCGGTTGTCAATGTTGAAGAAATTTCCTATTTCTTTAACAGTGGCTTTAACAATTCTATTAATGCGAAGGCTTTAAGGGTCACTTTAAAAACAAATGAATTAATCACCACCTTCAAATCATTACCATAATTATGGAAAGGAAAAAAATTTTGTTTTTAACCTTTTATTTTAAACCCGATCTATGTGCAGGTTCCTTTAGGAATTCCCCTTTATTATATGAATTGGCCCGTCTAGGCAAGATTAAAGACATTGATATAGATGTATTTACAACATTACCTAATAGATATAGCACTTTCAGCGAAGAAGCGCCGGAAATAGAAGTATTTGATAATGTTAAAGTACGTAGAGTCAAAATCCCAAAACACCAAAGTGGTTTTATGGATCAGATTTTCAGTTTTAAAACCTACTTCGATACTGTAAACAAAGAAGTGAAAAATGAAAATTATAATTTGGTTTATGCCTCCTCCAGTAGGCTATTTACGGCTTATTTGGGCCATACTTTAGCCAAAAAATTTAAAGTACCACTTTATTTGGACGTCAGAGACATTTTTGTGGACACCATCAAAGATGTTGTCAAAAATAAGCCATTAAAAGCACTTGCAATTCCAATTCTAAATAGAATTGAAAAACAGACTTTTTCCAACGCCACGCATATCAATTTGATCAGTGGAGGCTTTAAAGCATATTTTGAAAGGTACAAGAACCCAAGCTATACTTATTTCACAAATGGTATTGATGAAGTATTTATAAAGGAATATGAGCATACTAAAAGTATTAAAAAGAAATCTGATACAAAAAAAATAGTATATGCAGGGAATTTTGGTGAAGGACAAGGTCTTCATAAAATTGTTCCCCGATCAGCTAAAATTCTAGGAAAGGGATATGAGTTTCAATTGATAGGTGATGGTGGTGCTAAGCAATTACTTTTAGATAAAATTGAAGAAGAAGGTGTTGATAATGTATTCATAATTCCTCCAATGAATAGAGAGGAATTGATAAAAAAATATCACGATTCGGACTATCTATTGATACATTTAAATGATTATGATGCCTTCAAAAAAGTTTTGCCTTCAAAAATTTTTGAATTGGCAATGTTTAAAAAACCTTTATTGGTAGGAGTGAATGGTTATGCAAGGGCTTTTGTCGAGGAAAATTTATCAGACTCAATTCTTTTTGAACCAGGTAATGCGATAGAATTAACCAATAAATTATTGACAAATGAAAATGGTGTAAAAGAGGCAGTGAACAGGACAGCTTTTATAAGAAATTTCAATAGAGAAAACATCAATACCAATATGGCAATATCTATTTTAAATTTGATTCATTAATATAATGAAAGTAATCTATGTAACAGGTATCAGTGGATTCGTTGGTTTAAATCTATTTCGAAGCCTGAAAAACAAATTTGATTTCATTGGGATATCAAGAAGTCCGGCGGGGAATGATAACTGTATTTCTTATGAAGATTATTTTTTAACTGAAAATAGTGAGGATTATGGAATTGTACATTTAGCAGGGAAGGCTCATGATTTAAAAAAAGTGTCTGTTGAAAAGGAATATTTTGACGCAAATTATTCACTTACAAAGAAGCTTTATGATAAATTTTTATCCGAAGATTGTTGTAAATGTTTCATTTTTATGAGTTCGGTAAAAGCAGTTACTGATGCTGTAAATGGTATACTGTTTGAAGATGAAGCATATAATCCAACCACAGCCTACGGCAAATCAAAAATGATGGCTGAGAAGTATATCATGGATAATTTACCTAGTAACAAAAATGTCTATATTTTGAGGCCATGCATGATTCACGGTCCTGGAAATAAGGGTAATTTAAATTTGTTATTCACCCTTGCGAATAAAGGAGTGCCATATCCATTGGCAGCATTTGAAAATAAAAGGTCTTTTTTAAGCATAGACAATTTAATTTTTGTAATTGAGAAATTATTAACTTCAAAAGTCCCTTCGGGAGTTTACAATGTAGCTGATGATGAGGTTTTTTCAACAAATGAGGTAATTAAGTTAATGGGTGAAAGTCTGAACAAGGAAACTATGTTGATAAAAGTTCCAAGAGTTTGTATAAATTTGATAGGGAAACTGGGGGATATGATCTATTTACCATTGAATTCTGAACGTCTGGGTAAACTCACAGAAAACTTTGTTGTAAGCAATGATAAATTGAAAAATGCACTTCATTCCCAGCTACCGATTTCAGGTAAAGTTGGTCTCCTTAAAACCTTTAAATCTTTTAAAAACAATTAGCCAAAGCCAAATATAAATTCATGAACATTGATCAATTTGTTTTAAGCTACCTCAAGCGAAATAGAAGTCTTTTTGCGAGAGATTTGGAAGTAAATGAAAAGCATCTCAAAGAGAACATATACAATAAGAGTCTTATTGTAATAGGGGGGGCAGGAACAATTGGATCTTCCTTTATCAAAGCAGCTTTAAAGTTCAAGCCGGCAAAGCTTGTGGTTGTTGATATTAATGAAAATGGACTTACAGAGCTTGTTCGTGATTTGAGAAGTGTTGAAGGACAATATATTCCGGAAGATTTTATGACATACCCTCTTTCCTTTGATAGTCCTGCATTTAGGAAATTGTTTATAGCCCATGGCCCGTTTGATATTGTAGCCAATTTTGCAGCCCATAAGCATGTAAGGAGTGAAAAAGACATCTATTCTATTGAAGCTTTGATTGAAAATAATCTGGTCAAAGCAAAAGGCTTATTGGATTTACTTGTTGAATATCCTCCGAAGCATTTCTTTTGTGTATCTACCGATAAAGCTGCAAACCCGGTAAATATCATGGGGGCAAGTAAGAAAATGATGGAAGAGCTCATTTTGTCTTACGGAGACAAAATTAAAGTTTCAACTGCTCGATTTGCCAACGTTGCATTTTCCAACGGATCCCTATTAGAAGGCTTTTTAAAACGAATTGAAAAGGAACAGCCTCTTTCTTGTCCGAGTGACGTCAAAAGATTTTTTGTCTCACCTCAGGAATCAGGAGAGATTTGTTTGATGGCATGTATATTGGGCAAGAACAGAGAGATCTTCTTTCCCAAATTGGATATGGAGAAAGACTTGATCAAGTTTGCAGATATTTTCCCGGTATTGTTAAAGCATTTGGGATATGAACCGGTTATTTTTAACTCAGATTCAGATGCAAGAAAAAATATAAGCTTAATCAAAGAAGGTAAATATCCGGTATATGTTTTTGAAACGAATACCTCTGGAGAAAAAATGTTTGAGGAGTTTTATACAGATGATGAAGATTTTGATCTAGGGAAATTCAATGCCTTGGGCGTTCTATCAAAATCTCCAACTTATAAAACAGAACAGTTTGATGTAATATTTAAGGAATTATATGACCTTTTGGAAAACCCCAAACTTGAAAAAAGTCAGATTGTATCTTGGCTCAAAAAATATATCCCCGAATTTCAGCATATTGAAACCGGGATAAGTTTGGATAAAAAAATGTAATGGATGTTAAAGCGTGTATTTGATATTATTTCTTCCGGAGTACTGATTTTGCTCATTTCTCCCCTGTTGATTCCTTTAATGGTTTTATTAAAACTTACCGGAGAAGGCAAAATTTTTTATGTCCAGCAAAGAATTGGGAAAAACGGCAAGCCCTTTGGTTTGCTGAAGTTTGCCACCATGTTGGAAAACAGTCCGAACTTACCTGGTGGTGATGTGACAATGGGAAAAGACCCTAGGGTTCTACCTGTTGGAAGGGTGTTAAGGAAGACTAAAATAAACGAATTGCCCCAATTATTGAATATTTTTCGAGGGGATATTAGTGTAGTGGGCCCCAGACCCTTGACCCCTAAGACCTTCGGGTTTTATCCTGAGATAATACAAAGTGAAATTAAAGTCTTAAAACCGGGATTGACAGGAATCGGTTCAATCGTTTTTAGGGATGAAGAAAGTATATTGGCTAATTCTCCAAAGCCACATCTTCAATGCTATGAAGAAGATATTGCACCTTATAAAGGTGAACTTGAAGTTTGGTACAAAAAACATCAAAGTTTTGGGTTGGATATGCTATTGATATTTCTGACTATTTGGGTAATATTTTTTCCTAAGTCAAAAATTTATGAGCAATTATTCAAAGATTTGCCTAAACGTGAATTAGCATAAATTATTGATATTTATTTGATTATAGTAATGGGAGATCTTCAAAATTAATTGCTAAATTTTATTTAGATAAAGCATTTGGTTAAAAAGAATGGATACAAAACCTAAAGTTGTAAACAGTGAAATCTTTCAAAATCAAAAAGGTATTCTTATAGCCTTCAATGAATTCTCTTTGCTACCAATCAAAAGATTATATTCAATAATACATCCCAATTCTGGAATTGTTAAGGCTTGGCAAGGCCATAAAATAGAAAATAAATGGTTTTATGTTATAGAAGGCTCATTTGCGATTGCTTGGGTTGAAATTGATGATTTCGAAAACCCATCTAGTTATTTACATTCCGATTATAAGGTTATTCAAGCATCTGAAAATGTTGTACTGCATATACCTAAAGGTTATGCGAATGGAATAAAAGCTCTTAAATCTAATTCCAGAGTTTTGGTTTTTTCAGATTTATCTTTGGTTGAGGCAAAGAATGACAATTTTAAATATGACAGTGAAAATTGGCTGAATTGGGATAAACTTTAAAATCAAATGAAAAATTTTTCACTTTTGTTTCTTGCATTAATTTTAGGCATTCAACTGCCCTCCGTAGCCCAATCACTTCCAGCAAATTTCCCAATATTTGAAGAATACTTAAGAAGAAAGCAGTTGATAGATATTGATAGCTCAAACAAATCTTCATTCCTTTTTAAACCCCTTCAATTTGATAGTTTAAATACTCAAGTTTACGAGGGGGATTTCTCTAATTCTAAAGATGTTTTATCTCTAAAATTTCTTCCAATTTTAAGTACATCGCGATTCAATACTAACAGGCCCTATGGTTGGGGAGATTATGGGATGATTCCCAATGTAGGTCTTCAGCAATATTTGAGTGGAGGAATTTACACAGAATGGAAATTTTTATCTTTGCAGTTCCAGCCAGAAATTGTTGTAGCCCACAACCAATTTTATTTTGGATTTAGTCCAGATTTTACTGATTCAGAAATCAAGGCAAGATTTATATATTGGAACCATGGAGATTATCCTGAAAGATATGGAGAATCCGTTTATAGCAGTATTTGGTGGGGTCAATCGAAAATAACCGGGAAATTTGGAGCATTTGAAGCAGGATTGGCAACACAAAATATTTGGTGGGGTCCGGGCCAATGGAATGCGCTTACTTTTTCCAATAATGCACAGGGATTTGCACATTTTACATTGAATACCATAAAGCCGGCAAAGACTTTTTTAGGAAACTTTGAAGGCCAAATATTAAGTGGGAGAATAGATGAATCAGGTTTTGCGCCAACCCAGGATCCGGATTTGAACAGCCGGTTTTTCAGGGATTTTAGTGGAGATTGGAAATATGTAAATGCTATTACGATTTCCTATAATCCCATATGGACACCAAATATTTTTCTTGGTTTTGCGAGAACCTTCCAAGTTTACAGAGAAAAAATGGGAAATTCTTTCAGGGATTATTTTCCGGTTTTTACAGGTGTTACTAAAGAACAGTTTTTTGTAGATGGAAACTCGGTTGCATTCGATAGTGATGGGGCAGATCAACAAATCAGTGTTTATTTTAGATGGATTGTACCAAAAAGTAACTTTGAATTTTATGGTGAATTTGGAAGAAGAGATCATGCTTTAAATTGGAGAGAGTTTATATTGAACCCCGAACATGCAAGGGCTTATTTGATGGGGTTTAAAAAACTCTTTCCTATAGAGGGTGAAAATCGGTATTTTCAGGTAAGGGGTGAAGTTACCCATCAACAAGAATCGATTAATAGATATATTCGGTACCCTGGTTTAACTGGGGGAATAACGTGGCACACACATTCCCCAACAAGAGGGTTTGCTAATTTAGGGCAGCCTTTGGGGGTTGGAATTGGAATAGGATCTAATGTACAAACTTTTGAAATGGCCATAGTTCAAAATTTCAATAAGTTCGGTTTATTGCTTGAAAGACTGGAAAATCATCAGGATTTTTATTATAGAGCTCAATTACAAAATTCTGAGCATAGGCCATGGATTGACTTAGGTTTAGGTTTTCTTTTTGACCATCGGTGGAAAAATTTCCTGATAAGTTCGAAAGTTCAATTTATCAATAGCAGGAATTATCAGTGGCAATTGCTTGATTATAGTACGGAAAACTATCCAAGGGGGAAAAATTTGACATCATTGTATTCCCAAATGAGCTTGATATATTTAATTTCTCAATAATACTCTACCATGATTAACCTTACCATCGTCGCCGGTGCCCGACCAAACTTTATGAAAATTGCCCCCATTCTAAGGGCAATTCAAGAAAGAAAGCAGAAGGGGATAAAAATAAACTTCAGGCTGGTCCACACCGGTCAGCATTATGACAAGAAAATGTCAGGTGATTTTTTTGAGCAATTGAATATTCCCGAACCGGACATCAATCTGGAAGCTGGTGGCGGCAGTCAGGCAGAACAAACCGCAGCGATTATGGTGGCTTTTGAAAAAGAACTTGTGGCCAATAAGCCTGATTTGGTGATTGTGGTTGGAGATGTGACTTCGACTTTGGCCTGTTCTATTGCTGCCAAGAAATTGGTCATAGATGTGGCACATGTAGAAGGTGGCATCCGGTCAGGAGATATTAGTATGCCGGAAGAAGTAAATCGAATTGTTACTGATAGTATCACAGATCATTTTTTTACTACCTCGGAAGTTGCCAACCAGCATTTAAAGTCTGTAGGAGTGACTGAGAATAGGATTCATTTTGTGGGGAATACCATGATTGATACACTTCTTTCCAATCAAGATAGATTTAAAAGTCCGGTCGGGGAGATGTTTGATGACCTCAAGCCAAAGAACTACATTGTCATGACCATGCACAGACCTGCTAATGTGGATGGAGAGCATCAACTTAAGGCTTTGATAGATGCTATTATGACTGGAACTGGTAATCTCCCGGTGATATTCCCTGTTCACCCTAGGACTGCCAAAAATTTAGAGAAGATTGGAATAGAGCATCCAAGATTGAGGATGGTAGAACCTTTGTCTTATTTAGAGTTTAATTATCTGGTGAAAAACGCATTAGGGGTAATCACCGACTCCGGAGGAATTACGGAGGAGGCTTCTGTCATGAATGTCCCCTGTATCACCTTAAGAAATAATACTGAACGACCCGAAACATTAACTCTTGGTACAAATGAGTTGATAGGAACTGACCCCGCTAATCTAAAAGCCCCACTGGAAAAATTGCTTAAAGGAGATTGGAAAACATACAAGGGAATACCCCTATGGGATGGAAAAGCAGCGGAGAGGATTGTGAATAGAATTATTGAAATTTACAGTTGATTTAAGGTTTATTTCTAAAAATCAATGTTGATATACCACTTATTTCAAAAATATTTAAAGCCATTTAGGCTTTAGAAATTATTCGCAGGCGCGAAAAAGTATCAATTAATATCCCTATATCTACCAAAATCTAATTGAAAACACATAAACCAAAACGTATGAAAGGCATAATCCTAGCCGGAGGCTCCGGAACAAGACTTTACCCCATCACTAAAGGCACCTCAAAGCAGCTTTTGGCGATTTATGATAAGCCGATGATTTACTATCCTTTGTCGGTATTAATGTTGGCAGGTATTCGGGAAATATTAATTATCAGTACGCCCTACGATCTCCCAAATTTTGAAAAGCTTTTTGGGGATGGTTCCGATTTGGGATTGAAAATTTCCTATGCGGAACAACCGAGTCCTGATGGACTGGCTCAGGCATTTATTATTGGAGAAGGATTTATTGGCAGTGATTCGGTTTGCCTTGTCCTTGGGGATAATATTTTTTATGGGCACGGTTTTACCAAATTACTTCAAAAGTCTTTCGATTCAGTTGAATTAGAGGGGAATGCCAGTGTTTTTGGATATTATGTCCAAGATCCACAAAGATACGGGGTGGTGGAATTTGATGATTCAGGAATGGTCAAAAGTATTGAGGAAAAGCCAATTGATCCCAAAAGCAATTATGCCGTGATTGGATTGTATTTTTATCCGAACTCAGTTGTGGATATTGCAAAAAATATAAAACCCAGCAAAAGAGGCGAACTTGAGATCACAACCGTCAATCAAGAATACCTCAATCTAGGAAAATTGAAAGTAGAATTAATGGGAAGGGGATATGCATGGCTGGATACAGGAACCCACGAGTCCATGTTAGAGGCTTCCAATTTTATCCAAACCATTGAAAAAAGACAGGGTCTAAAAATTGCGTGCCTGGAAGAGATAGCATTCGATATGGGTTACATCAATAGTGAAAAGCTCTTGGAATTGGCTAATCAGCTTAGAAAAAATGATTATGGCGAATATTTATTGAAAAAAGTCAAATCAAAATAGGGGTGATTTTTGAAAAAACTTAAAAAAAGCATTTATAGTAAAAATTCATTTGATTTTCATGTTATCCAAAATGTACTTTGGATAATAATAAATAGATAATATCAATTTAATTCATGAAATTTTGATATAAGATTAGCTTATCGCTAACTTTGAAGCAAAAAAAATTTTTATGGTCATTTTTCTTGCAGTAAGTACCGCCTTCCTGATAGGTTTTCTTCTCACTCCTATAGTAATCCTTGTCCTAAGAAAAATGGAGTTAATGGATTCGCCTGGGGGACGGAAAATTCATAGTGGATACATCCCTTCAATGGGGGGTATATCATTCGTTACCGCAACCTTCATTGCGGTTCTGTCTTGGTTGGACGCCCAATATATCATGGAGATAAGATTTCTATTGGCTGCATTTGGATTGATGTTCTTCGTGGGCCTAAGAGATGATATGGTCAATATGAGTGCCCTTCAAAAACTTGCCGGTCAATTTATTGCAGCCTATTTGGTGGTTGTAATGGCCGACATCAGGTTTACGGGTCTTTATGGTTTTATGGGCATATATGACCTTCCACTTTGGATCAGTTATGGTTTATCCTTCTTTACCATTTTGGTTTTGACCAACTCATTTAATCTGATCGATGGATTGGACGGATTGGCAGGTTCAATCAGTTTGGTGACATTCATGTTTTTGGGATGGTGGTTTTTTGAAGCGGAATTGATGAGTTACGCAATATTTGCACTTATTCTTGTAGGAGCTGTTTTATCATTCTTGGTGTACAACTGGCATCCCGCTAAAATCTTTATGGGAGATACAGGGTCACTGAGTTTAGGCTTTGCACTTGCTGTACTTACAGTTCTGTTTATAGATAAAAATGGAACAATGGCATCATTTGAAGGTTGGAAATTCAATGCACCAATTGCCTCTGGCGTAGCTTTGTTGATCATTCCAATTTATGACACGACAAGGATTTTTATAAAAAGAACAATGAATGGTAAATCTCCAATGACTCCTGATAAAAGCCATGTTCATCATTTTTTATTAAGAATGGGAATGAGGCATGATCAGGTTACACTTTCATTGGTGTTTGTAAAATGTTTATTTATAGGGTCGATTTTTCTTGGGGCCGGATTGAGTGATTACATTATGCTACCTATCGTCATATTGGGTGCAGTTGCTCTTGGCTTTAGGCTTGACGCCATGACGTTGAAGAGGGTTAAAAAAATCAATAAAAACTCACCTCCTATACTTTCCAAAAGGACTAAGAAAAAATCAACCTCTAAGCCGGATATTCAGGGAAGTGTGTTGGAAAAAGTAAAAATGAGTGACAATTGATTCACATTCTTGCATTTGAATAATTTAGAAACTCCGGAAAATCCAGGAGTTTTTTTTTGTGTCATTATTTCCAACATCAAAGAATATAAAGTTCTCCTCATTTTTTTTCTTTAAACTTTAGCATAGTTTTGCCAGGAAGTCAAAGCAAAAAAAATGGCAAAATTTATACCTCTTTCAACACCGGTTTTTGATGAGAATGAAAAAGATAATATCCTGAATGCAATCAGTATAGGAAAATTGGCAACAAGTGGTGATTTTATTGAGGGATTTGAAGAAGCTATTCAACAAAGGTACCAGGGCATTCATGCATCTGTCCTGAACTCAGGTACATCTGCCATACATTTGGCTTTGAAACTATTGGGAGTTGTCAAAGGAGATGAGGTCATGTGTCAATCTTTGACATTTTGCGCTACTGCTAACCCTATCAATTATTTAGGAGCCTCACCTGTATTTGTAGATAGTGAAGTAAACACTTGGAACATATGTCCCGAAAATTTGTCAAATGCCATACAAGACAGGATATCAAAGGGAAAAAAACCTAAAGCAATTATCGCAGTTGATCTTTTTGGAATGCCTGCTAAATATGATGAATTAACCGAAATATCGAAAAACTTTAATATTCCTCTTATTGAAGATGCAGCTGAGGCTATGGGTTCGTCTATGAATGGGAGACCATGCGGAACATTTGGGGAATTCGGAATTTTCTCTTTCAATGGCAATAAAATAATCACGACCGGAGGTGGTGGTGCTTTACTTTCCGCAAATCAGAAAATGGTCGAAAAAGCAAAGTATTATTCCATTCAGGCACGTGAAAATTATAAATATTATGTGCATAATGAAGTTGGATTCAACTACCGGATGAACAATATGTCTGCTGCCATTGGTTTGGCCCAGATCGGAAAACTTGACTATAAAATCGAAAAAAGAAGGTCTGTCTATCAACATTACCAAAACTTATTGTCAAATATTGAAGGAATCACTTTTTTGGATGAACCGAATGGGTGTTTTTCAAATAGATGGCTATCGGCCATTTTGATAGATTATAAAAAGACAGGATTTTCAAACGAAGATCTTAGACTTGCCTTGCTCAACCAAAATATCGAATCCAGGTATCTTTGGAAACCACTGCATACCCAGCCTTCATTCAAAGAATGCCTGTTTTATGGCAATGGAGTTTCGGAGAATCTTTTTGAAAGTGGCCTATGCCTGCCAAGTAGTGAAGACTTATCTTTATTGGATCAGGAAAGAATGGTGGATGTAATCATAAATTTACTGAACAAATAAAGCTGTCATGTATAAATCTTTTGGGAAAAGGTTGGTGGATTTGGTTTTAAGTGTGGTTTTAATTGTCTTGACCAGTCCGGTTTTCATTATTGTTGCCATTATTTTAATTTTTTCAAACAATGGCATTCCTTTTTTTATTCAGCGAAGACCGGGTTTAAATGGGAAAGTTTTCCAATTAATCAAATTCAAAACAATGACCGAAGCAGTTGATGATAAGGGAGATTTGTTGGAAGATGAGCATAGACTGACGAATTTTGGGAATCTAATAAGAAGAGCCTCTTTAGATGAGCTGCCCCAACTTTGGAATGTGATAAAGGGAGAAATGAGTATGGTTGGTCCCAGACCATTATTGGAAGAATACATGGTTCTATATTCTGAAAGTCAGGCTAGAAGGCACGCTGTAAGACCTGGTATTACAGGTTGGGCCCAAGTAAATGGCAGAAATGCTATAGACTGGAAAAAAAGATTTGAATTGGATGTGTGGTATGTAGATAATATGTCTTTTTTTCTGGATTTTAAAATCATATTATTGACTTTTCAAAATATACTCACACATGAGGGAATCACCCGGCAGGGCCATCCAACCATGCCAAAGTTTAAAGGCAACGATGGGGAAAGTTGAGTTTTGATTTTATTTTCTATTGATGGAAAAAGAAGAATTACATATTATTGGTGCGTCGGGGCATGCCAAAGCAGTTATTGATTTGCTGGAAGACAGATCAATTATTGCCGGAGTGTATGATGATAATTCGGAAATCAGCGAAATCTTGGGGATTGAAGTGCATTGTCCTGCCAACAAAATAAATGGTGTTTTGGGCAAGATTCACATTGCTATTGGAGATAATAAAACAAGAAAAAAAATAGTAGAATCATTATCCTTTGAGACCAAATATGGGACAATAGTTCATAAATCAGCCATTGTTTCAAATTATATCAAAATAGGCGAGGGCACAGTAGTAATGGAGGGAGCAATCATCAAGGTAGATTCAGAAATCGGGAATCATGTAATAGTGAACACTGGTGCCTCTATAGACCATGATTGTAAGATCGATGACTTCGTCCACATTGGCCCCGGATCGACCTTATGTGGCAATATCAAAGTGGGAGAGGGTTCATTGGTTGGAGCAGGGTCAGTGGTTATTCCCGGTGTATCCATTGGCAGTTGGTGTATTATTGGGGCGGGCAGTATCGTTCATAAAGATGTTCCAAATAGTGCCAAGTGGATAGGTGACCGAATTTATATTTAACTTCTATTTTATTCTTGAATTAATTCAAATGTTGAAATATATTTTGAATTAAATTTGATTATCAAACTTTTATTTGTAGTATGTATTGTCAAAAATGCTTGTTAAAAATTCAGATCAAATTAGTCTTATGTTTTATTAGTTTTTCTGAGAATCAATTATATATTTGGTGAATTATCACCCCTTTACCTGTCATTATTTTACATTATCGGTTTTAACTTGTTATGGATTTTTTAAAACAAATCAGAATTTTGCCCCGGTGGGTCATTGCATCCTTGGATGCTTTTATTTTATTCCAATCTGCCTTTTTCGCCTATTTGGTTAGGTTTAATTTTGAGCTGGAGTTAGTTGAACAAAACAATGCTTTTTTTGGATCTTTGGTATTTATGGTTCTTGGTGTGATCGTGATGTTATGGACACGAAGTTATCAAGGGATTGTCAGGCACACAGGATTCAGGGATAGTGTCATTATCTTTAAAACAATTTTGTTTAGTTTTTTCTTGGCGTCATTTGCCAATCTTATTTATTACAGACTGATTTTCAAAAACTATTTAATTCCTACCTCTGTATTGATAATTGCTGCCCTGACGTCACTTTTCCTTTTGGTATTTTACAGGCTCCTTGTCAAAGAGCTTTTTCTCTATCTTAGGAGTGGTTTTGTTAATAATAAGGTAAAAGTAGGGGTTATTTTTGGGGCCAGTGAAGCCGGTATCATTGCCAATGACGTGATCAAAAGAGATAGCAATTCAAATTTTGTGATTGCAGCTTTCCTTGATGATGATCCAAAAAAAGAAGGAAAAATCATTGAAGGGAAAAAAATTCATAAGGGTCTTGATAGCCTATCAAAATTAGTTGAAAACCAAGGTGTTTCTGAGTTGATCATCGCCGTAAGGGACCTATCTGTCCAAAGGAAAAAAGAAATAATTGATGCCTGTTATATCCATAAAATCCATGTGAGTATTGTTCCGCCTTTGAATCAATGGATAAACAGGGGACTTAACTCTGAGGCTATAAGGGATCTGAAAATAGAGGACCTGTTGGGAAGAGAACAAATATCCCTGGAAAATCCAAGGGTCAAATCAGGATTAGAGAATAAAGTGGTATTGGTGACAGGAGCTGCAGGTTCAATAGGGAGTGAACTGTGCCGCCAAATCATGTTTTACAACCCGAAGATGGTTGTACTGTTAGATATGGCTGAATCTACGCTTTATGAGCTGGATATTGATTTGAGAGAATCCGGTATGATAACCCCGCATATAACTATATTGGCTGATATCAGAGATAAAAGCAGTATGAAAGCTGTTTTTAGCAAGATTAAACCGGATATAGTTTTTCATGCTGCTGCCTACAAGCATGTACCCATGATCGAGAATTATCCAGAGGAGGCTATAAAAAGTAATATACTTGGGACAAAGATTTTAGCTGATCTTGCAGTATTATACCATGTTGAAAAGTTTGTTTTTGTAAGTACAGACAAAGCCGTAAATCCTACCAATGTCATGGGGGCTACCAAAAGAGCGGCGGAAATGTACGTTCAATCTTTGAATACCTACCTGGAGAATCACCATAAAAAATCATATACAAGATTCATTACTACAAGGTTTGGAAACGTTCTTGGGTCAAATGGTTCAGTGGTCCCATTGTTCAAAAAACAAATCCAAAAAGGAGGACCGATAACTGTTACTCACCCTGATGTGACCAGATATTTTATGACAATTCCTGAAGCAAGTCAGTTGGTGATTGAGGCAGGTATTATGGGCAATGGCGGTGAAATTTATGCTTTCGATATGGGAGAACCACTTAAGATTTTGGATTTAGCTGTCAATATGATTCATTTGAGTGGGAAAAAAGTCGGTGACGATATATCCATTGTATTTACAGGATTGAGAGATGGAGAAAAATTATATGAAGAATTGCTCAATGATTCTGAAATCGCAAAAATCACCCATCATCCCAAAATCAAAATCGCACAGGTTTCAGGTGTGCATTACTATAAAATAGACAGTCAGCTTGAGATTTTCTTTAATATGGTTGGAAAAAGTTCTGAAAATGACCTTGTATTTCATTTGAAATCAATTATTCCCGAATTCAAAAGCAGTGTTTCGAGATTTGAAGTGTTGGATAGGTTAAATTGATTTTTTTAGAACGCTGATAACGCCGATTTTTCACTGATTCATTTACCTGTGTGTATCAGCATAATCAGCATAATCAGCTCCATCAGCGTTCTATCAAATGATTGTGATTTAAATACTTTCTTTTGACTTTGAATGAATTATGCCAATTATGCCAGATATTTTTCAACAGGAACATAGGACATATCAAATGCCTCAGCTACTGCCTTGTAAACAATTTCTCCATTGATAACATTAAGTCCGGGAATAAGGTCTGCATTATCCTGTGCAGCTTTTTTCCAACCTTTATCTGCCAATTGAATGGCATAGGGTAATGTGGCATTGGTCAGGGCCAAGGTGGAGGTGTAAGGAACTGCGCCCGGCATATTCGCTACACAATAATGAACCACATCATCTATGATATAAGTTGGGTTTTCGTGAGTAGTTGGTTTACAGGTTTCTATACATCCACCCTGATCCACGGCCACATCTACCAATACAGTCCCTGGTTTCATGTCCTTCAACATATCCCTTGTAATCAAATGGGGTGCTTTTGCACCGGGAATCAGGACAGCGCCTACAATCAGGTCAGCGTCTTTGATCATTGCCCTGACGTTATATTCATTGGACATCATGGTTTTGACATTGGCAGGCATTACGTCTGCCAAATATCTCATCCTTGGAATGGAAACATCCATGATGGTAACGTCTGCACCTAGACCTGCTGCCATCCATGCCGCTTGGGTTCCCACAATCCCACCACCAAGTATCAAAACTTTAGCTGGCAACACACCCGGAACTCCTCCCAACAATATTCCACGGCCTTTCAATGGCTTTTCCAAATAATTAGCCCCTTTTTGGATGGCCATTCTACCTGCTACTTCGGACATAGGTACCAATAATGGAAGACTTCTGTCCAATTTTTCCACTGTTTCATAAGCTAAACAGACGGCCTTACTTTCTACCATGGCCCTTGTCAACGGTTCGTAAGAAGCAAAGTGAAAATAGGTAAACAGTAATTGTCCCTCTTTGATCAAATTATATTCAGGTTCTATAGGTTCCTTTACTTTTATAATCATATCAGCTATGCCGTAAACATCTTCTATAGTGGGTAAAATAGCTGCTCCGGCTGCGGTATACTCATCGTCAGGAAAACCACTGCCCATTCCGGCAGTATGCTGAACATAGACCTGATGTCCTTTTTTGACGAGTTCTTTTGCTCCGGCCGGAGTCATGGCAACCCTGTTTTCGTTGTTTTTAATTTCCTTTGGAATTCCTATTATCATTTTGTTAAAATTTGGGTTTGTAAAACAATTGTGCAAAGATAATAAGCTGATGGTAATACAACCCAAAATATTCCCACTTATTTTGAATGGAATAGTAAAATGGAAGGTTTTCAGAATTTTATTTTATAATATTAAATTTTATTGAATATAATTTCAAAAATGTGTTTCTAGTAAATTTTAATATCGGTTATTTTAAAATTATGAATACCGCAATTGGTTTTGTATGTATTTACCTTTTTGCCAACGATTTTAATAAATTATTTGCAATTTTTAAAGAATAATATTTTGTAAATAATATTTTTAATTCATTTTTTTAATAAAATTTTTTGTAAAAAATTAGAATTATTCTGTTTCGTAGTTTGTAAAAATCTTAAATTTCTTTATTTTTGACGTACCCGGTTTTTACCAGACCATATCCAATTAGCTTTACTAATTATATAAAATGAAAGCAGTGGCAACAAACTCTAAGCAGAAGCATTCCAAAGCATTTAAGAAGGAGACCCTTTTGAGGGATTACCGCATTGCCCAGGAGAGTAGGCAGGCATCCCTTATGGGGCGGAAGGAAGTATTTATGGGAAAGGCTAAGTTTGGGATTTTTGGAGATGGTAAAGAGCTTGCACAAATAGTCATGGCCAAATACTTCAAGGATGGGGATTTTCGTGCAGGTTACTATAGGGATCAGACCTTTATGTTTGCGATAGATCAGCTTTCTATAAGAGAATATTTTGCTCAATTATATGCCCATACTAATGTAGAACTCGAACCGGCTTCAGCAGGAAGGTTGATGAATGGGCATTTTGCTACTAGATCCCTCAATGATGATGGAACATGGAAGAACCTCATGTCCATCAAAAATTCCTCAGCTGATATTTCCCCAACGGCAGGCCAAATGCCAAAGCTTTTGGGATTGGCCTATGCTTCCAAATTGTATCGTGAAAATCCAGGTCTGAAATCTTTCTCTGAATTCAGTAACAATGGTAACGAAGTTGCTTGGGGCACTATCGGAAATGCCTCGACTTCCGAGGGTATGTTTTTTGAAACTATCAATGCCGCCGGCGTAATGCAGGTACCAATGGTGGTATCCGTTTGGGACGATGGTTATGGGATTTCAGTGCCAAATAAGTATCACACCACCAAGAGTAGCATTTCAGAAATACTAAGAGGCTTCCAAAGGAACGATGACCAAAAGGGCTATGAGATATTTGTTGTAAAGGGCTGGGATTATGAGGCCTTGGATTGGACCTATGAAAATGCGTCAAGAATAGCAAGAGAAGAGCATGTGCCGGTGCTTATTCATGTAGTGGAAGTTACTCAACCGCAGGGCCATTCAACTTCAGGTTCGCATGAAAGATATAAGTCAAAAGAACGTTTGAATTGGGAAAAGGACAATGATTGCATTCTGAAATTCAGAAATTACCTTATCCAAAATGAATTAGCTACTCAAGAAGAACTAGATGTCATAGATCAGGAAGCTAAAGCTTTTGTAAAGCAGGAAAAAGATGCTTCTTGGAGAGCATTTTCGGGAGAAATAAAAACCGAACTATTTGAAGCTGTAGATTTAATTAAAAAAGTGATTTCTCAATCATCCAATGGTCAGGATTTAGAGCAACTGGCAGATGATCTGACTAAGACTTTAAACCCTATTCGCAAAGATGTCATCAGTACAGTCAGGAGGGCACTTTGGTCTATGAGAGGTGATTCTGAGGACGTCAGATCTGAACTGGAAAGCTGGTATAATTTACAGAGGATTAAGAATGAAGACCGTTATAGTAGCCATTTATACAGCCAATCTAAGTTTAGGGTTGGAAATATAAAAGCCGTTCAAGTTGAATATCATGAAGATGCCAGTTTGGTTGATGGTAGGGAGATCCTTCAGGCCTGTTTTGATAAAATCCTGGAAAGAGAACCCGGATTTTTAACTTTTGGAGAGGATGTAGGGAAAATCGGAGATGTTAATCAGGCCTTTGCCGGTCTTCAGTCCAAATATGGAGAATACAGGGTTTCTGATACCAGTATCAGAGAATGTACTATAATCGGCCAAGGAATTGGCGCTGCTTTAAGAGGCTTGAGGCCAATGGCTGAAATCCAATATTTGGATTATATATACTATGCCTTGATGACTTTGGCAGATGATTTATCCAATCTTCAGTATAGGACCAAAGGGGGACAAAAAGCTCCTTTGATTGTCAGAACAAGGGGACATCGTCTGGAGGGAGTGTGGCATGCCGGTTCTCAGATGGGCATGTTGTTACATTCTTTAAGAGGAATGATGATCTGTGTTCCCCGGAATATGACGCAGGCAGCAGGAATGTATAACACACTTCTAGAGGCAGATGAACCGGCCCTTGTGATAGAATGTCTCAATGGATACAGACTCAAAGAGAAAATGCCATCGAATATTGGTCAGTTTAAGCTGCCTTTGGGTGAAGTTGAAATCTTGAAGGAGGGGAAAGACCTGACTGTTGTCACGTATGGTTCTATGTGCAGAATCGTAATGGATGCAGTGGTTGACCTTCAAGAGTTGGGAATAGACATTGAGGTCATTGATGTTCAGACTTTGATTCCATTTGATAATAGTCATAGGATTGTAGAATCCATCAAAAAGACAAACAGAGTATTATTTGCAGATGAGGATGTACCCGGCGGGGCCTCAGCATTTATGATGCAGCAGGTCATAGAAGGTCAAAAAGGATATTTTCAATTAGACGCCGAACCCGCTACACTTACAGCAAAAGAACACAGGACAGCATATTCTTCGGATGGGGATTACTTTTCAAAACCTTCAGTAGAAGATGTAGTTGAAAAGGTCTATGAAATGATTTCTGAATCAAATCCTCAACAATTTCCGGAATTGATCTGAAAAATGAATTAAAAAAGCTTCGGAGATATCCGAAGCTTTTTCTTTTAGTGAATATTCAGATTGTTGTTAGAAGTAGATAGTAAGGCCAACTTTTCTTCCGTCTTCCGTCTTCGGTCTTCCGTCCTTTTCAAAAAAAATAATCGAAATAAAGCAAACTACAATATTCTATTTTATCAGGGTTTTCTGATCTGATTGAGAGTCACCTCCGGGCTTGAAACCAGGTTGCTCCTGTTTAAAGCCCTATCCTGAATTTCTACGTCTATTCTGAGTGTATCAGTCCTGAAAATTGATGTCCATCCAAAGGAAAGCATGGCATATTGGATACTACCTTCCACTGGCTGACCATTGGCATTGTTAACAATCCTTGGAAAACGTCCATTGAAGGTAGTAAAGAAGGGAGGATCTTGCCATCTGAATTCTGTAAATACACCGTTTCTTTTTATAAAAAACTTAATAAATATATTATTATGATTGGGGTTTTGTTCCACCCAAATTGTATCATTGACTCTTACATTGTTCACGATAGGATTGATCTGCCAATCGATTGGATTGAAGGACGGGGCATCATTTGGTCTAGTGCTGTAAACTATCAGGTTGCCGCCATTGTCTCTTCTAAAAGTAACAGGATTGAAAGGTGGGTCTATGTCGGTAGGGTTTAGACCTAAATCACCCTCAGCATCTTTGAAATTGACGCTGACGATCAAAGAATCTGATCCTTCAGTAGGAACAAACCTTATATCTTTAAAGGAAATTTCGGGTACCGTCGGGAAATTTTCAGGAGGAGAGATACAGGATCCTAAAATCGAAATCAGCGATATTAAAACAAAATATTTTCTTACATTGCTCATGCTGCTGTAAATTTACAGGAATTTACGTATAGTCAAAATACTACATATTTTGGATGACAAATAATACAACGATCAATCATTTCAAAAGTTATGGGCAGAGGATTCTTTCCCATGACTTTCCGGATTTTGAGAAATTTGCGTTGGAGATTTTTAGATTTCAGGCCCAAAATAATATTGTATATCGCCAATACCTGAATTTAAGAAAAATCAGGATTGCTGATATCAGACAAATGGATCAAATTCCATTTCTTCCCATTGGATTTTTTAAAAATCATGATGTCATAAGTTCAGAAATCCGGAATTTTCAAGGATTTTACTCAAGTAGTGGTACTACAGGAAGCATTACAAGCAGGCATTATTTCTGGGATGAAGCATTTTATCTGAAACATTCCCAACAGCTATTTGAAAAGGAGTATGGTCCTGTTGATAATTATCATATTTTGGCCTTATTGCCATCTTATTTAGAGCGTCCCGGCAGTTCCTTGGTGAGGATGACAGATCATTTGATCCGGCAATCCAATTCTCCACATTCTGGATATTACCTGTATAATCACCAAGAACTCATCATTAAATTAGAAGAATTAAGAAATGATTCCAGAAAGGTTTTATTGCTCGGAGTTACATTTGCGCTACTGGATCTGGCAGAAAGTGGCTTAAAAATACCAAAAAATAAAAATTTTTTTTTGATGGAAACGGGGGGGATGAAAGGTAGAAGAAGGGAGTTGATCAGGGAAGAATTGCATGATATTTTGAAGCCAGTTTTTCATGTAGAGGAGGTTCACTCCGAATACGGAATGACTGAACTGATGTCCCAAGCATACTCCAAAGGAAACGGGAAATACAATTTACCTTCTACGATGCACGTTTTATTGAGAGACATCAACGACCCTCTTTCCTTAATATTTAGGTCACAGGGTGGAATCAATATTATTGACCTTGCCAATTTTCATTCATGCGCATTTATTGAGACTCAGGATTTGGGCAAAATCGCTCCTGACGGCAGTCTTGAAGTACTTGGCAGATTTGATAACAGTGAGATTAGGGGCTGTAATTTAATGGTCAATTAATTTTGTATTCCTTTAAGAATTAAACATATTTGGTTTCCAAAAAATGAAAAGTATGAAAAGATTAGCAATTGTTGTAATAGCCGTAGGTATTCTGGCACTAGGTGCCTGTGCCTCGAGCAAGCCTTGTCCAGCTTATGCAAAAGCTGTAGATTCCAAAGAGATCAAAGGATAAAAATAAGCTGACTACTCATAGTCAGCATATTTTTTTATATCATCCAAGCTGATGGTTTTTTCACCCAAAATCATCAATCTCTCAACAACATTACGTAGTTCCCTGATATTTCCTGTCCATGGAAATTCCTGAAGTTTAGAAATGGCCTCTTTGGATATTTCTTTCTTGGCTGTTCCATATTCGTTGGCTACATCTTCAAGGAATTTGTCCACTAAAAGGGGAATGTCTTCTTTTCTTTCTTTTAAGGGAGGAACTTGGATTAGAATGACACTGAGACGGTGGTATAAATCTTCCCTGAAGTTTCCTTCTTCAATCTCCTTTCTTAGATCCTTGTTGGTGGCTGCCAATACCCGAACATCCACTTTGATGTCTTTGTCACCTCCTACACGGGTAATTTTGTGTTCCTGAAGTGCTCTAAGGACTTTGGACTGTGCAGATAAGCTCATGTCTCCTATCTCATCCAAAAACAAGGTACCGCCATCCGCCTGTTCGAATTTACCTATCCTTTGTTTAACAGCAGAGGTAAAGGAGCCTTTCTCATGCCCAAACAGTTCACTTTCTATCAACTCAGCAGGAATTGCAGCACAATTGACAGCAATAAAAGGTGCATCAGCCCTGTGGCTTTTTTTGTGCAACCAGTGTGCTACCAATTCCTTTCCGGTTCCATTTGGGCCGGTTATTAAAACCCGTGCTTCAGTTGGGGCGACTTTCTCTATGGTGTCTTTTACTTGATTGATGGAAGAGGATTTACCTACCATATCAAGTTTTTGTGACAATTTTTTCCTTAAAACTTTTGTTTCCGAAACCAGATTTTTTTTGTCAAGGGCATTTCTTACGGTCAATAAAAGCCTGTTAAGATCAGGGGGTTTGGGCACGAAATCAAACGCACCTTTTTTGGTTGCCTCGACAGCGGTCTCAATTGACCCATGTGCCGAAATCATAATAAATTGGGGTGGTTTTTCTAATTCGGATGATTTCTCCAAAACTTCCAATCCATCCATCTTAGGCATTTTTATGTCACAAAGGACAAGATCAAACTCTTCCTCCTTTAACATTTTCAATCCTTGTTCCCCATCCTGCGCTTCAGAAATCTGGTATTTTTCGTATTCGAGAATTTCCCTCAGTGTAGACCTGATGATCTTTTCATCATCAATTATTAAAATTTTTGGCATAAATGTGTTTTAAGTGATTAAAATAGGTGCAAGCCTATAAGCCGGGTTCTGTTCAACATTCCTGATGAATGTATCACTTGTCATTTATCTAGGCCATCCTTTACAGAATGGCTCTATCGATCTACCCATCCCGCATAAAGACGAGCAACCTTTTATGAAACAAAGTTTCATCGCGGGACCTATTTGATCTTTCAACCCATAAGGTTTACCATGCTTCCGATGTCACCATCGGAACGGTGGGCTCTTACCCCACCTTTTCACCCTTATCCATCCCGATAGCTATCGGGACAAGACGGTATATTTTCTGTGGCACTTTCTGTAGCCAAGCCGTCACCAGCTTGATCCCTTCCTGTTAGGAAGTATGGCGCTCTATGTTGCCCGGACTTTCCTCTTTCCCGTCCCGATAGCTATCGGGATCGGGACAGCGACAAGTCGGCTTGCACTTTGCAAATTTAGACAATTTCAATCAATCTTAATCAACGTTAAATCTAATTCCAAAAGTTATATGTTATCCATTGATTGATTTTCATTTACATCATTGATAAAATCTATTTAATTAGATTGGTTATAAATAAAAAATATCAGGATTCTCTTCTGCTTATTTGGATTAAGTTTAAATAGCAAATACATTTGTTCTGTTAATTAAATTAAATCTAAATAAGAATTACTCCTCTATATGCCGTCTCAATTATTGAATTGGATTTTTGCATTAACTCTTTTTTTTATTGCCCTCAACGGTGCGGTTGCCGCGCATAAACCTTTCAGCGATAATGATGGCAAATCTCTTGTTCTTTCCGGAAAGGTAAGTTCCTTGGAAGGTGAAACCATCCCATTTGCCAACATCAGTATTTTGGGGACAGTAAAAGGGGCTTATACCAACATTGATGGGACATTTCAGATATATGATTTACCGGATGGTGATTATATCGTCAAAGTTTCCGCGGTTGGTTATAAGACCTTTACCAGAAATGTCCATGTGATCAATGGTCAATTGAGTGAATTAGATTTAATTTTTGAGGAAATAGGCGTAGAAATGCCACAAATAACGGTGATTGGAAGTAAAGACAGGGTGTTCAGCAGGGTACCTGGTTCGGTTACCTATATAGATGCCAAGGAAATAAAATCCGTTAATCCATTAAGTGGAAATGAAGTGTTGAGAAGATCACCCGGGGTTCATGTAGTGGATGAGGAAGGAGTAGGTATGCGGGCTAACATTGGAATCAGGGGACTTGACCCGGATAGAAGCAGGAATATTTTGGTATTGGAGGATGGTGTACCTGTAGCTTTGTCACCCTATGGTGAGCCTGAGTTATACTATACGCCGGTTATGGACAGGATGTCAGGAGTGGAAATATTGAAAGGATCAGGACAGGTGCTTTTTGGACCTCAAACTATTGGTGGGGTTGTGAATTATATTACCGCCAATCCACCTCAGGAAGAAGAAGGATCAATTTATATACAGGGTGGTCAAGGAGGGTTTTTCTCAGGAATGGTCAACTACGGAAACACCTTTGGGAATACAGGAATTCAGGCCAATCTTTTGAAAAAGAGAGCTGATAATGTAGGTCCAACCCAATTTGATATCACGGATTTCAATACCAAGTTTCTTTTTAACCTCAATGAAAAATCCGAATTGGGACTGAAGTTGGGTGTTTATAATGAAACCTCCAACTCGACTTATATTGGTATCAATCAGGTCATGTTTGACAGGGGAGGTGAAGATTTTACAAGAATGGCCCCTGATGATAGATTGGAAGTCAGTAGGTATTCAATGAGCTTTAGCCATAAATACAGATTCAATAAGAATGTAAGGTTAAATACTATAGCCTATGGTTATACTACAACAAGAAACTGGAGCAGACAGGATTTTACAATCAATCAGACCAATACTCCTCCGGCAAATTGGACGGGTGTAGTTTGGGGTGACCGTGAAGTACCCGGTGGGGCAGTATTTATGAGAAACAGTACGGGAAACAGGAACAGGCAATTTGAAGTAGCAGGTGTAGAACCAAGGCTGGAAATAGACCACAAACTTTTCAATACACAAAATGAACTGATTGTCGGCACGAGATTTTTATATGAAAGGGCTTTTGAGCAAAGGGTCAATGGAACAAAAGCAGGTGTCAAAAGCGGTAATCTCGTGGAGGATGAGGTGAGGACAGGTCATGCTATCAGTGCCTATGCACAGAACAAAATCGAAATAACTAGGAAAGCTGATTTAAACGTCGGTGTAAGATTTGAAAGTTTCGATTATGAAAGAGATATCAGAAGAAGAAACTTTGCCAACATTGGTATCAGGGACACTGTGTTGATTGCAGGCAATGTGATCAATGAAATCATCCCGGGTGTCGGATTCAATATAAGACCTACTTCCACTGTAAATGTTTTTGGCGGAGTACATAGGGGCTATGCACCACCAAGGACCAAAGATGCCATTACTGCTATGGGAGATGTACTTGATCTGGAAGCAGAAAGAAGTGTGAATTATGAATTTGGTTTTAGAACAGAGCCTACCAGGTGGTTATTTGTCGAAGCGACAGGTTTTGTGATGGATTTCAGCAATCAGATTATTCCGGTGGCTGAATCGGCCGGAAATATTGGGTTTGGTGTAATAAATGCAGGTGCAACTTTGCATAGAGGTGTGGAGTCGGCCATGGTATTTGACTTGAGCAATCTATTTGGAATGAGCCGTTTAAAAGTGACTTACGACCTGAATGCGACAATATTAAGGTCAACATTTTCAGCGGACAGATTCAAAGGTGATGTCAATATCAACGGTAACCGAACACCATATTCACCCGAGTGGTTTATCAACTCTGCAATCACAGTTCAGACAAACGCCGGCTTTGGTTTAAGATTGGCGGGTAATTTTATCGGAAACCAATTTACAGATGAACTTAATTCAATAGAACCTTCTGTTGATGGTAGAATTGGTCTGATTCCTTCCTATAAAGTGTTTGATGCTGTATTCAGTTATGATGTATCCAAATGGAATTCCAGATTCAACTTTAGCATCAAAAACCTCACTGACGAGAGGTTTATTACTTCAAGAAGACCCCAAGGGATAAGGGTAGGAATACCAAGGTTTATCACAGCCGGATATGAATTCAGATTTTAATAAAAAAAAATAAAAATTTTTAAACAATTCAAAAACATCACTGTTATCTAGTGGAAGGCTTAAATAGCTTTTCTTCATAGTGCTGGGTTGAACCGTTCCAAGAAATTGGGACGGTTCTTTTTTTATATTTAAAAAAAAATCCAAGATGGACAGCAAGAAACAGAAGAAATTCAAAAGATTGATCAGACTCTTGAATTTCTACCCTCCTTATTTTTTCTCAGGTATCAAAGTAATTGATCATTAAATCTATATCCATACCTTTGCCCCCAAATACAATTAAAAATGATACTTGTTGGGAATGCTGTAATCAGTGACGATATAAAAGAGCAGTTTTTTGTTTGTGACCTGGAAAAATGCAAAGGAGCATGTTGTGTCGAGGGGGATTCCGGAGCTCCATTGGAAGAAGAGGAAACGGCCATAATCGAGCGGATATATCCTATAGTAAAAGATTATATCACTGAGGAAGGTAGAAAAGTAATTGAGGAACAAGGAACATGGGTCATTGATAAAGACGGTGACAAGGGGACACCAACTATAGGAGATAATAGAGAATGTGCCTATGCCCTTTATGATGAAAAGGGAATACTAAAATGCGGCATAGAACAAGCCTACTTGGATGGGAAAACAGACTTCAAAAAACCCATCTCCTGTCACATGTATCCGATCAGGATTACGAAGTATGATCAGTTTGAAGCGCTTAATTATGACCGATGGCATATTTGCAGTGCCGCCTGCAAATTGGGAAGCAAATTGGGAGTTCCGATATACAAATTCCTAAAAGATGCTTTGATCAGAAGATATGGACAAGAGTGGTATGCTGAATTGGTAAAAGAAATAGAAGGGGGCTGACAAGAAAATTTATTCCACTTTAATCCCCGTTATTAATTTTGGCAATCTTGCATTTTTCCAATTTTTCAATTCTGCAATCCGCCACGCCTGTGCGCCTGTGGCGTAGCGGACAGGTACTTCCAATCCATTTTGAATCAAACCTTTATATAAATCTTCTTCCTATCCATCCACAATCCGATCAACCAAATCACTAGCATATAAAAAAGAGCAAACAGGAGTGAAGCATTTTTTGGTCCAAGCCAAGATGTGAATGCAGCATCGTAAATGACACCTTTCAGACTTATATCACCTATTTGGATGATGTGCATCACCGAGATCACAATTCCGGAAAGCACATATAAGATCAAAGGATTT
>NZ_JBGTCA010000363.1:0-13587 GCF_041749095.1 Aquiflexum sp.
TTATACAAGTAATAAAAATCATTGAAAACAAGTGCTATTAAGATTAATCTGAAAGGGAAGTTTTGGTTTTCATCTATTGGAATAAAAAAAGGAGATTTTGAGTATATTTGTTATGAAAGCAGTAGAGTTTGAATCTAAAATCAAAAATAATAAAATTGAAATTCCCGCTGCAATACAGGCAAAATTGGTTTTTCAACATGGTAAAGCCATAAGGGTCATTGTACTTATGGAAGGTATCGAGGTTGAAGATGATTTAAATTTTAAGGAAAAAGCATTAACTGATTTTTTTAAAGGATATTCCTCCTCTGATGCAATTTATGATGAATATAAATAATGGAAGAGATCATAACTACAAAAAGACATTGGTAAGGAAATTTTTCTAATGTCCCTTTATATGGAAAAATCGCAGTTTATTGTAGAAATTTCCTAAATTCCTTAATTTTTTCTTTGAATTTTTGTGATGCTTCAGGGTCTCCATCCTCAGCAACTCCAAATAAATCCTTTCCCAACTCGTATGCAGACTTATGTGCATTTTCTTTTTCAAGAAATATTTCCAAAGCTTCCTTGACCAAAGCAGATTTGGAAACACCACGCTTCTGACTCAGCGAATACAACTGAGCCTCTGTTTCATCATCAAGTCTAACATTTAACATAACCTTTGAATTTAAGTAATACTAATGTAATACAATTAGATCTTATCTACAAAAACTTAACCTTCAAAATTCCAAATCCACGACGTTTCCCTTATAATCCACTCCTTTCAACGAGACTGCGTTTTTAGGAATTGTGATAGACATACCAGAGTTGGAATAAAATCCGGATCGGTTGAAAATTTCAATCCTTTGGGTATTTCCATTTTCAAATTCTATCATTACAGTATGTATTCCTTTTAGTGTAACAAAGGAGCGGGTCTCATTTTGAGCAGCTTTCTGATGAATCAGTAACTTCCCCCTGTTCTGGGTGGACAAGTATAATGGGTTACCATCAACTCCAGTTAAGATTGCCATAGATTTAGCATCTCCGGGAACCAAAAATCCGCTGTCATGGGGATTAACCGCAGTAAAACCACCCTTGCCATCTCCCAGAAGCACCAAACCAGTCATGGCATCATGCCTTCCGGAAAACACCTCATTGCCGTAATCATTCCCCACCATCAGGACATCCAAGTGTCCATCACCATTGACATCATCTACCACCATTCCGTTTACCGGAGCAAACTGGGCGAGGGTCGGAAGTTCATGTATTTTGAATTGACCATTTCCAAGGTTTTCTATATAGCTGGTCCTGTCGTAATTGCCTGTCAATATTAGCACATCGGTGAGTTCTTCTTCGGTAAATAGGTTTTGTTCCGTTGCCCTGGCATAATATTTATAACCGGAAAACTTCCTTCTGAACAGGGTGCTCTGACCATACAGGTCATCCCAGAAGTGAATAGGAACGGATTCGTATTTCCCCTCACTGTTTTTGAAATAAGCAAAGGTTACCGGATCTACACTCTGGTTGCCGTCAAAATCCTTGGCATAGACAGATACAGGCCTTTCGAATGTAGGTTTGGAATAATTGTTAGCGCCCTTATTACCCACGATATAATCCATATCCCCATCCCCGTCAAAATCACCCGCCACAATACTGTTCCACCAGCCCAGATGCTTTTCAAGACCGGTACCTTCTAATTTCTCAAAGCCACTTCCTGTATTTTTAAATAGCGTAATGGCCATCAATTCCCCCACCACCATCAGGTCAATTCTTCCATCATTGTCAAAGTCAGTCCAGATGGCATCGGTTACCATTCCTACATGCCTTAGACCCGGAGCAATCCTGTCTGTCACGTCTTCTAAGGTACCCTTGTTGTTTTTCAGTAAAAATGAGTTTTCGGGATAGGGAAATTGGGCCACGGGCGTACGGCCTCCGACAAAAAGATCCATATAGCCATCTCCGTCAAAATCACCTGCACGGACCACTGAGCCACTGGCGTTAATATTTTCCATGAGCCCTTTGGCTTCGCTAAAATTCCCTGCCCCGTCATTTAGATATAGCCTGTCGGAAAATTCCTCCGCCCCAGGTCTGAACTCATTGCTTCCTGATACCAGGTAAAGGTCCAAATCTCCGTCATTGTCTATATCAAAAAGTACCATGCCCATTTCTTCAAAGCGGCTTTCTGATTCCGAATTCCAAAGTGGTTTCTCATCAAAAGTTCCTGTTCGATTTTGGATATAGGTCAGGGGTGTAAATCCTGCAGCACTTCCAACAATAAAGTCTTCTATACCATCCCCGTTAATATCCCCTACGGCCAAAGAAGGGCCAAATTGAGTGAGTTTATGTAGTAGAGTTCTTTGGATATGATAATCCACTTTGTCTTTTTCCTCATGAACTAATTCTACTCCTAATTGACCTGAAACTTCCACCAGCAAAGGTTGATGTTTTTTTGGTCCTAATGGAAAGTGAATTGAGGAAATGTCCACTTTTTTGGCATCGGCATAGTTCATATCCATGATTTGGTTGGAACTAATGTTTTCCAGCTTTTGATAATTGCCATCAGGCCACAGTATTTCCAGGGACTGAATTTTCTGATTGTCTCCAAGGCCGAAATGCACTACATCTTCCACCGATGACATGTAGCCCCTTGTCAGGTAGTGTTCATGGAACTGCATCAGTCCATCATCCACCCGTATAATAATTTTTGCACCCAAGCCTTGGGGATTTTGATCAGATCCTTTTAGTCTGATTCTTAGAAAGTGGCTTCCCGGGGAATAAGAATCGAGTTTGTTTTCAAAAACAAATGCCGGTTCATTGATGTTGTTGACAACATAATCCAAATCTCCGTCTCCATCGAGATCTACAAATACGGCCCCATTTGAAAACGAAGGAATATTCAATCCCCATTCTTCTCCCACATTTGAAAAGGTCAAATCACCATTGTTTTTATAGGCATAATTCGGAATCTTAATGATTGGAATAGAGTCCAAAAGCATCGTTGTACTGGCATAAGCAGCCACTCCCTTTCGGTAATTCATAAAATCCTTGTCAGTAATATCCCTAGGGAAACCATTGGTGATCAAAATATCCCTCAACCCATTATTATCCACGTCCACGAAAAGCGGTGCCCAGCTCCAATCCGTCTGGTAAACCCCTGCCAGTTGCCCTATTTCACTGAATGGTACCCCGGGACCGTTGTTCAATTGAAGCATATTCCGTACATGCTGATACTCAAATCCCCACCGGTCATTATTGATATATACCTCATATTGGTTTTTGGAGATAGTGGTCTTTTTTCGAAGATTGGTTTCGGCAAGCATATCCAAAACCACAATATCGGGCATACCATCGTTATTGTAATCACTCACATCCACGCCCATGGAAAACATACTCTGATGCTTGATCAAATTAGCAATTTGGTTTGAAAAAGTGCCATCACCATTGTTGATGTAAAGCAGGTCATTGGACAGATAGTCGTTCCCAACGTAGACATCGGGCCATCCATCCATATTCAGATCGGCTATGGCCAGTCCCAAACCAAAACCTTCTATGGTAATCCCTGCCTCTATGCTGACATCTGTAAATGTTCCATCTCCGTTATTTTTGTAAAGTCTGTCGTTGTTGATAGAAGTACCATCCGTGATTTTGTCCCTATAGGTGCCGGGCACGGCATTACTTTGTTCATTATTCATGACATAAAGGTCAAGGTCCCCATCTCTGTCGTAATCGAAAAATGCTGCCCCCATACTGTTTCCGGGATCGGCAATACCATATTTTTCAGCTTCTTCCTTAAATTTTGGAATACCGTTTTCATCCAGGCCCTGATGAACATAAAGCAGGTTTTTTCTATTGGATTTGTCCTTGACCATGGCCGTACTGATATAGATATCGGGCCATCCATCCAGATTGATATCTACGACCGTTACTCCTGTACACCATTGTTCTGCTGCTTCTATCCCGGCATCAAATGATACATCTTTAAATCTAAACCCACCCAGATTAAGATATAACTTATTATTAACCTGGTTACCCGTAAAAAAGAGATCCGGAAGCCCATCCCCGTCAAAATCGCCAACACCAACACCACCACCATTGAAGATATATTCTTCGTTGAGGATATTGAATGTGTCGTATTCCATTATGGTATTTTCAAAATCAATTCCTGAATAATCACTGGGGATTCTGTGGAAAAGTTTCTGATCTTTTTGCTGGCAGGAAAATCCTACCACTATCCATAGCAATGCGAAAATCAGACTTTGATAAATATCCTTAATCATGGGAAAATTGGGTTTTATTGGGTAATGGTTTGACCTTGTCAATATAGAACTAGATTCCAAAAGAGGCAATAAAAAAGACCCCGATTTGGGGTCTTTTTTGAATAGTAATAATTTATGGAACGTTAATAACCTGGGTTTTGGGTCAGAGTACCCCTCATCAGATCAATTTGAATCAATGGAATAGGATAATAGTTGTGCCTGGCTTGGAATACAGAACCTTCATAAAGTAGCGGTCTTCTTGGCCTTTCTACACTGATAAATCTATTGATCTCCTGTTCGGCAATTCCCCATCTCACCAGATCAAAGAACCTATGTCCTTCCATGCCCAATTCCAGCTTTCTTTCCATTCTCAGGGCGGTCCTGGCAGCTTCCTGACCGGCAAACGCAGGGTGGCCCGCAGGATATTCACTGATCAGATAATTAGCGGCAGGAGTCCCATCATCAAAGGTTACAGGTTCACCCGTAGCCGCCCTGTTTCGGATGATGTTGATATATTGTCTTGCCTGATCCAGACTACCTACCTCTATCTCAATTTCGGCAGCCCAGAGAATAATATCAGAATAACGTATATACTTATAGTTATTGGCAGTCCAGCCACTTGTCCAGTTACCTACTTCAGTAAATGTACCTGTTTGTTCCTGCTTATAAACTTGTTTTTTAGGAGAATAAGGTCCGGCATATCCCTGATCCCTGATCCAGGAGATTCCCGGATGTGGTCCCCAATCCCAGTATGGAATTCCTCTTCTTCCTACTGACCAGTCCAGTCTAGGATCTACAAGACCCTGATCCGGAGTAAATGCAGCAGTTGCAGCGATGCCCTGATCATCCACCAATCTATTGGCAGGGGTGCTAAAGGAATTGTCCAATAAAGGAAACCCTTGGGCATTAACCCTAAAGGAGTTGGCAAAGTCATGTGAAGGCTGAAAGAACCCACAGCAACCACCTGGTCCACCGGTATGAGGAAAATTCAATACTTCACCCCAGCCACCGTTCCAGGCACCTGACCCGTCATTGACGGAGTATTGCCAGGCAAACACCGATTCCACGGAATTACCGTTGACAGCATCAAAATTGTCTCCAAAATTGGGTAACAAGGCAAATTTCTGGCCGTTTGGTTTTTTGCCATTGGCTATCAGCGCTTCTACTATCGGCTTGGCCTCAGCAAATTTCTTTTGAAAGATCAATGCTTTGGCATACATCGCTCCTGCCACCCACTTGTTGATTCTTCCGATTTCAGGAAATGCTTCAGGAAGGTTATCATATCCAAACTTTAGATCAGCCTCTATTTCCGGCCAGATATCACGGTCATTAGGCACATAATAATCAGTAGTATTTTCATCTAAGTAGGGCACCATATTCCACATCTGCTTGGCTTTGAAGTGGTAATGACCTCTTAATGCCCTTGCCTGGGCTTCCATACTGGCCAGTGCTGCCGGCCTGCCACCCTGAATTTTTGGTAAAATTCTCAGAACCGCATTGCTCCTTACCACGCCATCATAGACCACTCTCCATCTCGCATTGAAATAGGGATTGGATTCATCTGCGGTATAGGACATAATGGGGTTGATGGCAGGCTGATCCCCTGAATCAGAACCTTTATTGGCCTCACCCCCTACTATACTCCCATATACCCAGTTGGAAGAAGCCCCTTCCCAACCTGTAATGTTATTGGATGTACCATCCAATAAGGCATAAGCTCCAATCAACAATGTTTCTGCACCTGCCTCTGTGGCCAAGACGTTTTCATCCAAGGCACCTTTGGGATTCACTTCAAGAAAATCACTACAACCGTAGTAAAGCCCTCCCATTAACAGAACTGCCGAAACAGACAATAATTTTAAGTACTTTTTCATATTGATTTTGTTAGAAATTAACATTTAATCCAAGAATAAACTGTTTTACAATAGGATAGTTTCCATAATCTATACCGAAAGCTTGATCTGAACCACCCAATTCAGGATCAAGTCCCGAATAACCGGTCAAGGTAAACAAGTTTACACCCTGGGCATAAATCCTCAATCTTTCCATTCTCCATCGCTGAACCAAAGTTGTAGGCAATGTATAACCTATGGTCAGGTTCCTAAACCGAAGATAGGATCCATCTTCAATATAATATGAATTTGATTGTGTATTCGTACTGAAATTACTGGCATTTTCAGCGATCGGAGTAGTTGCGTTAGGTCTGGATGGCAACCAACTGTTATACAGGGCATCATGGCTTTTAGCTCCTTGGAAAGAGGGCCAGAAATCCGTCCACCACCTATTATAATTATATATATCATTGCCCACTGATGCAAAAAAGAACGCTGACATATCCCAATTTCTCAAAGAGAGTGAGAAGTTCATCCCTGCCGTAAAATCAGGAATAGGAGATCCCAATACCACCCTGTCATTCGCGGATATTCTTGCTATCCCATCGTCGTCAACTCCTGTGAAATTAGTAAATCTGAACCTTCCTGGGGCAGCACCATCCTGACGAGGTGCATTGTTGACTTCTTCCTGATTTTGAAATAATCCCTGTACCTGATAACCAAAGAACGCTGAAAGCGGATGGCCTACCCTATTGATTGCAAGGTTTCCGATTCTTGATCCACCTGCGAAAAATTCATTGACACCATCCGCAATGGAAAGAATCTCATTGGTATAATGGGTGAAAATTAAGTCAGTTTCAAACCTCAAACCATTGGCAAAAATATTTCTATAAGTTGCCTGAAAATCGATGCCTTTGTTGACCATTTCAGCTAAGTTAATTGAAGGGCCTGATGCAGCACCTGCAGTAGCTGGCAATGGAGGCGCGAATAACAATCCATCAGATATCCTATTATAAAGATCCAACGTTAAGGACAATTTATCCTCCCAGAGAGACAAATCCACTCCCACATTGGTGGTCACGTTTCTTTCCCAGCGTGCATCGGGATTTCCGATTCGGACAGGTCTTTGTCCCAAGACAGAACCTGTATTAGTACCGGCAATGTCATAGAAAGAAGATCCGATATTCCCACCAAACAAGGTGAACTGGTTGGCAGGATCCAATCTCTGTTGTTGTCCCATAACACCCCAACCTGCTCTAATCTTCAGTTCAGATATGGTAGAAGAACCTTTCATAAATCCTTCTTCAGACATCCTCCAGGCACCCGTAAAAGATGGGAATACACCGAATTGGTCTCTAAATCTTGAAGAACCGTCTCTCCTTACAGTGGCACTTAACAAATATTTATCAGCATATCCATAATCCACTCTTAAAAATTGAGACAACAGGGTACTAAATGTATTTGCAGATGAAGTTGCGTTTACAATATTCTGACCGTTACCCAAAGTCAAAAAGTCCGGGTTAAGAGAGAAATATCCTGCTCTGTTTCCTGAAACATCTCTTCCAATACCAGCTTTGACCGCCTCATAACCTGCCACTGCCTTGATGGCATGTACACCGAAAGTCTTTTGATAAGTTAATTGATTGGTCGAAAGCCATTCGGCATTATACCATGCACCTTCTGTAAAACTAGAAGTAGCCTGATTTTCTGATCTTTCCCAAGTCTGTGGACTCAGGAAATGATAATAACCGGTCTGTAAAGAACCTCCAAACGTAGAACGGAACACCAAATCCTCAGTTATGTCTGCCTCTGCATAAATGTTGCCCAAAACTCGTAGATCAAAAGAATCGTTGTCTTTTTGCCTAAGTTGCATGGCCACCGAAGTTGTTCCGTTTCCTGTGTTAGGTGCACGGTTACCGGCAAAGTTCCCTGCTATGTCATATACAGGAATGATTCTTTGGATCCTGTTAGCAGATGAGATCCCATTTCCTTCACTCAGATTGTTTGCCTGCCGGTTTTGACGAAAGCTGACCTGAAGGTTTTCGCCTATTCTGACTTTATTGCTGACATCAAATTCGGAATTGAACCTCATGGAGTATCTTTTGGAAAAAGTCTCAATCAAAATACCTTGCTGCTCGAAGTAGTTCAAAGCTGCCATATACCTAGACCTATCTCCACCTCCCGAAAACATAAAGTCATGGTTGGTGATCAAAGCTGGTCTGGTTGCTTCTTGAAACCAATCCGTACCTTCTTTATTGGCACGTACAATCAAATAGTTGTTTGCAGGATTGTTCAAATCCAGATTGTAAAGATCCGGGTTTACCCTAGGGTCTCCCTCCATGGCTCCGGCCGGTAAAATATAATCCGGAATCCTGGGCCCGGCTCCCCCACGAGTCCATTGGCCATATAGGGGATGGTTAAATGTATCCAATGGACCGTTTTCCAAAACCTGCCATTGAAGATTCGCAAACTCCTGAGTATTCAACAGATTGGTAAAGCCTTTGCCCGGATCCTGAAATCCACCATATCCATGGTAAGTGACCTTCATGGAGCCGCTTTTTCCTTTTTTAGTAGTGATCAGGACTACACCATTGGATGCCCTTGAACCGTAAATGGAGGCAGCACCGGCATCTTTCAGGACTGAGATGGATTCAATATCATTGGGACTGAGGGTAGAAATATCAAAAGTCTGAACACCATCCACTACATAAAGGGGATTGTTGTTACCGAATCCTGTAAGCCCTCTGATTCTAACTGAACTACCTGCACCGGGGTTACCGGAACTGATGACGCTCACTCCAGCCAAACGGCCCTGTAATTGATTTTCAACATTTGCTGCGGGGATTTCATTTAGCAGATCTCCTTTGACCACTCCTACCGCACCGGTAATGTCCTTTTTCTGCTGTACCGCATATCCAGTTACTACCATTTCAGTGAGTGTCTGAAAATCGGGAGCCAGGGAGATTTCAATAATACTTCTGTTCCCCACAGTTTCTTCCTTGGTATGATAACCCACAAAAGAAAATATCAGGACATTGTCATTACCGAGCACATTGAGGCTGAAATTTCCATCGATGTCGGTTGCTGTACCGGAATTTGTACCTTTATTCAAAACAGTAACCCCGGGTAATCCGAGTCCTGCTTCATCCAAAACGGTTCCAGAAACCGTTCTTTGTGCCAGTACCGTCGCGCTGCTGAACAATATCAGCATGGTCAGAATACCGAGACTTTTGTAAAGTTTTTCCATAAACATAGTTGATTGGGTAATAGTTATTAATCGATAAAATTTTTAGATTATTATTTGTTGTTTTTTCATTGCAATCGTTTTGCAATTTTTTTCAAATAATTACAACAGCTAAATAAGGATATACATTTTTACGAACTATTGCAGATTATACCTTGGCAATGTTACTGCCAGCTTCATGATATTGGTTTTCAGCAACCAAACTTCTAATTTTTAACTAATACAATTTTATTGGGTTTCAAAAAATTTACTTTTGTTCATAGGCAAGGAGATTTTGGGTTAGGTGTAATTGATACTTTTAAATTATTCTTCAAATTATTTAAAAGAATATAATTGGGCATTCAAACACTGGAATGACTTATCATATCTAATATCCATAATTCGAAGACTAAAATAACGAATCATCAATTATACAAAAACTTTTTGTTAAAAATCATTAAAGAGTAATCAAAAAATAAAATTGTATTAGCAATCATATATTTCATGATCAAAGTCATTTAAAGATTGACTTTTGATGGATGTTTTAATAATTATCTGATACTTAGGCAGTAGTGCTAAAGCAGATTTTTGAGAAGTGGATTTTTCTCAACACCCGTCTGCGGTGCCTGAGTTTCTATACTTAGACATCAAAAATTGAATTATTTGTTTAGCGGAAATGAAGTGGATTGTTATGGATTATATTACCTGAAAATATCAATGAACTCCTTTTTGTCAAAATAGGGTTTGAAATTAATATCCCTCAAAGCTCTTGCTCTGAGGAACTCACTTCTATCTATGGCTTTTGAGAGATTCTCTTTTAAAGCCTCCACATCTTGTGAATAAGATGCAACCAAGGCCAATCCATAGAAACCATATCCGGATTCTCTTCCTTTCTGAACACATTCTTCAAAAGACTCCAAGGCCATTCTGTAATCTTCTGCGAGAAAATATGCCAAACCTTTGTTGAAAAGGTTCTCTTCGTTTTCAGAAGCCCTGTTCAGCCTGATTGTTGCCAGTTTGTAATCTCCATTGATGATATCCAAAGCACCACGAACACCTTCATTGTATATCAAAAATGCATCTGTCTCATTTTTCTCCAATGCTGAAGCTTCAGAAATTGCGATGTACGCATCAAAATAATCTCCTCTCAATAAATAAGCCCTACCGATATTATGAAGGGAAACAGAAGTGGTTTTGATTCTATTTGCCTGCCTGAACATGTTAATGGACTTTGTGATCAGGACATTTTTTTCTCTTGTATCAAGCTCCCGCTGGGCCTGATTCAAATAAACCACTCCCAGATTATTGAAGGCAAGCTCTGAGGGATGAACTTCTGTGAGTTTCTGAAAAACAGCTTCTTTCTCATCCAGTCTTTTTGCGGTCTGACCGGCAAATACCAAATGATCCTGATTAAAACCTTCAAGCGGCTTACCGTTCTGTAACAATGCATAAACACTTGATGCGATTTCCGTATTGTTGAACCTTGTATCTTCTAGTTCCACTGATATTTTTGCTGCACTGAGTTTTGGAAAAAGATCTCTTGAGATGTTTCTATAGGCCGGTAATCTCTGTAACTCTTCCTTTTGGCCGAAAAAATCATTTTGATTTAAAAGGATATTATAAACCTCTTCTTTTTGTGCCTGGGTAATCCCATTGTAATCACTCAAAAGCAATCTTAGATCAAACCAATCATTGCTTCTGTAATCGGTTTCTATCTTGACACCCCTTAAACCCCTGCTCTCTTTGAGTTGGTCTGTTACTAGCTCAGCTCTTTTTTGAGCCAGGCCTTGAATATTATCTCTGGAATCAGGCGATTTCAAACCGGTCACTATTACTTTGTTAATTTTCTTACCTGACTCTCCTAAAATAAAAAAATCTCTAAGTGAAAGTGGTAAAACAGGAACTTCCCTATTAGCACTTCCAGGTTGAAAAGAAACATTGAATTCCCTTGATTCAGTGGCATTCCTGCCTGAAAAATCTTTTTCCAAATAAATCCCAATATCCGGAATGGGTTCATCCGGAATAATCTGACCAATCCTGGTTAAAAGAGGAGAGGTTTCCAAGCCATCTGCCAATGTTTTGGCGGGAGATTGAAAAACACCCTTTCTTCTTTCAACCAAGCCCTTCATTATCAAGGTACCCTGTTCCATTCCCGGCAAATACGGAAAAACATATCTTTCATCTACTTTAGCCTCCACAAGGCTTTTGGTGAATGCACCATCATAGGGCACTATTTCCCCCAATCTCAAAGCACCTTCCCCATATATGTATTCGGGAAACAGGGTGATTTTTGTATCCTTGTTCAACAATTCCAAAGGAATGGCACCCTCAATACTGAACCTTACAGAATCCCTGTGCAACGCTAACACTTCAGGTTTGGCATATATTCCATTCAAAAGGCTGTCATATTTTCCTATTTTTGGACTACACGATCCGATGAGAGTTATAAGACCAATAAAAAGCAAAGATTTTATGGATAATTTAAACATTTGGCATTCAATTAGATTATTGAAAATAAATTGTTAATTTTATTCGAATTAATAAAACCAGCTATTGCATGAATGAATTAAAATTATTCTTCGAAGAAAGGGCTTTTGGAGTTTGTTCCAAATTGGGTGAAAAACTCAATTTTCCCATTGATAGTATTCGCTTATTTTTCATTTATAGTTCCTTTATCACCCTTGGTTCTCCGATTATCATTTATACAAGCCTTGCAATGATGATGAAAGTTAGGAAATACTTGAGGAAAATGAACAATCCTGTTCTATTTGATTAGACAGTTTTACTTTATCGGTATCATAACCTTCTTTGATATCGGCAAAAGATTTATAAATCGCTGTATTTTCTTTTTCTTCTAATATAGTAATCCCATAAGATAGACTTTCTTTCAGATTTTTTTTCCTTCTTTGGCAATATTGGTGCCAATGGAAAATTCTGCTTACCATTTTTGAATTTATAAAATGCCATATGAGCTCTAAACACTTCTTTGGAATCTGCTATTTTTCCATTCAATAAAAATGACAGTGCCGCCAAAAAATCCAATCCCATCCTTATAAAATAGGTGATCAAAAACCTTTTCTTTTCCAGGTTGTTATGAAGCATCAAGAGATTGTTTCTGAAATTCAGGTAGGTTTTTAAGGGATTGGTCCTTGATAAAGTACCCCCTCCCACATGCCGGATTTCTACATTGCCAATGTAACCGATTTTATACCCTGACCTTTGGAATCTCCAACAAATATCGATTTCCTCCATATGAGCAAAAAACCTGTCATCAAATCCTCCTAAGGAATGGAAACAAGAGGCCCGCACAGCCATGCATGCACCCGAAGCCCAATCTACTTCGATGTGATCGTCGTATTGATTGGTGTCTTTTTCAATGGAGTTAAATATCCTCCCTCTGCAATAAGGATAGCCCAAACTATCAATGAATCCTCCCCCTGCCCCTGCATAATCAAAATATTCCAGATGTTGATAAGACAGGATTTTTGGCTGCAGGGCTGCAAATTCTGAATGTCTTTCCAGCCATTTGACCAAAACATCATCCCATTCAGGACTCACTTCTATATCCGAATTGAGCAGGATGTAATATTCAAATTCTCCTTGTATTTGATTAAGGGCCTGATTGTATCCTCCAACATATCCTGAATTCTCCTTTAATTCAATCAGTCTGATTTGCGGATATCCACTTTTCAAATATCCAAGAGAGCCGTCATCGCTTGCATTATCAGCGACTATAAGTGGATAGAGTGAATGTCTTACAGCAGATGGCAGAAATTTGCGGAGCATTTCTTCCCCGTTGTAATTCAGAATAACAGTGGCCGCTTTTTGCATCAAAACATATTACCGAAATCCATTCCCGGAATATTGGGCATCATTCCATCTGTTGCAGATTTTAATTCTTCCTTGATTTTTATTTCAATCTGCTCCATGGCCTTATTGGTAGCTGCTACAATCAGGTCAGTCAGCATTTCCTTATCTGCTAAATTGACCAAGGAATCGTCCATTTCAATTTTCACAACCTTTCTGTTGCCATTGACGGTTACTTTTACCAGTCCTGCACCGGATTCCCCTTCCGTTGTGAGATAAACAAGCTTGGCCTGGGCATCTTTGATTTTTACCTGGGCTTCTTTCACCTTGTTCATAATACTATTTATATCAAACATATCATCGAATTTATTTTGCCACAAATATACAGTATTTCATTTCAGTTGATAGTTTCATGCTATATAGAAAATCCTAAACCAAGGATTTTACTGCCTTATAACCAATTATCAAAACTATATTTTATGTATATAAATCA
>NZ_JBGTCA010000364.1:0-5009 GCF_041749095.1 Aquiflexum sp.
GCATACCAGGTTTTTCCTTTTTCTGTTTCATAAGAAAAACCAAGCTTGGGATTGAAGAACCTGTATTGATGCTCGCCACTAACAATCCTGAGGTCATTGTTGATCCCGGAAATGGAATAATCTATCCCCCTGTACTGCATGTCTGCAAAAAGGAAGAGTCCTCTTGTCGCTTCAAAGGTTCCTTTGGCGTAGAGGTTTAAATCATCCTTGACGGCATTGTTGTCGTAATAACGGTCCCTGATTTGGGTGCCACCACTAGTGCCCATCCAGATAATTTCCCCGAAATGATCACCATCATACCTGTTGACACCACCGCCAAAAACAGCATCCCATCTTCCATCATCAGAAAGGTAATTCAATGAAAACACAGCACCATAAAAGTCATTGTCCAGCCATCTTCTTCTGATGATATCTGTTCTTGCGATGGTTTCCCCACCGATTTGAATCGGAGCCAGCCCATATCTGGAAAGGCGGTCATTTTCTCTGAACTGCTCAAAATAGCCCCTTCCATAAGTATAATGCAACGCACCATTTGCTTTCCAGTTGGAATTGATGTTTCCTGTATAAATAAACTGATAATGGTCTTGAGTGTAGTTGTCAACCTGATTATCATAGGTATAGGGATTGAAAGTCCTGTTGGTTTCAAGCAATGCTTCGGGAACTCCCTCCCAGGCCTGATAGGTCTGTTGACTTCCAGAAAAGATATTGAGCTTGAACACATGGTTTTCTCCAAAATATCCACCGGACAAGAAATAAGACCTCATGTCCGATGAAGCCCTGTCAATATATCCATCCGAAGTGATCTGCGATAATCTCGCATCTACCGACCACCTGTTGTTGATCAATCCTGTACCTACTTTGACCATGTTCCTTTGGGTATTGAACGATCCAAAAGAATTGTCCACCTCGGCAAAGGCTTCTTCTTGGTGGGTATCCGTTTGGATATTCAAGCTTGCCCCAAAGGTAGCTGCACCGTTGGTGGAGGTACCTACACCACGCTGGATTTGGATGTTGTCTACCGAGGAGGCAAAATCAGGTTTGTTGACCCAAAATACTCCATGGGATTCTGCATCATTTAGGGGTATCCCATTTACGGTGACATTGATACGGGACTGATCAGATCCGCGGATTCTGATGCCGGTATAACCCACCCCGGCTCCTGCATCAGAGAAACTGACCACGGACGGAGTGAAATTTAGCAGCACAGGAATATCCTGTCCCAAGTTGAGCTTTGCAATATCGGACTTGTCGATCATCTTGAATGTGGTCGGGGTCCTGTCCGTTGCCCTCGTAGCATAGACGATAAACTCCTCGGTCAATAGACTGCTTGGGTTTAGGTTGATCTGAATGGCATCAGAAGTAGGAACATTAATTTCGGTAACAAAACTTTCAAATCCCAGGTAAGTAGCTCTAAGTGTGTAAGATCCGGAAGGAACATTCCTGATTTCGAAATTGCCGTTTAAATCTGCTGTTGCTCCACGACCTGTACCGACCAGGACTATATTGGCACCGGTCAATTCCTCACCGGAATTTTCATTTTTGATATTTCCGCGAACACTGTTTTGGCCATAGGCCATCACTCCAACCAGCCAAAAGGAGATTAGTAAAATTGATTTTTTCATTTTGATTGTAAAATTGCCATTTGATGGCATTTGGTTAAACATCAGAAAATCAGGGGAGATTTTCTGTTTGAAGTTTACCCTTTACCGATAAATATAAAAACAATGATGGTTGCATGCATTGACCGGGAATGAATCCCGGTGGACTTTAAGTCCCCATGGTATTTATTTTTATTGGTTACTCATTTCCCTTCGCCGGCACTACCCGGATCAGGTATTGTGGGTATGATCTCAGCCCGTTGTTTTAAGGCACCCCTAATGATCTTGACGCAAATGTAGATGGAAAAGACTTTGATGCAAAAAAATAGCCAAAGAATAATTCTTTGGCTATATCTAAATCAATCTTTTCAATAAATTAATAGCTATTCCCCAGTTCTCTCAAGTGGTTGACATGGGAAGCAAAAGCCAGTCTCATCTTTGAATGTTCCAAATAGGGAACTCCATACTCCCTACATGTTTCCTTGATGATTTTACTGATCTCAGGGTAATGAACATGGGAGATGTTTGGAAAAAGGTGATGTTCTACCTGAAAATTCAAACCTCCTACAAGCCAAGAAAGTACTTTATTGTCTGTAGCAAAATTTGCAGTTGTTTTTAATTGATGTATTGCCCAGTCATTTTCCAATTTATTTTTTTCATCCGGCAAAGGAAAGGCAGTTTCCTCCAGGGAATGGGCAAGTTGGAATACTACACTTAAGAAAATTCCTGTTGAAACTCCAAAAACCAAGAAGCCTACCAACCATGGCATAAAACCAACCATATAAATTGGCAAAGCCACGAAGAGTATCAAATGAACTAATTTAAACATCCAAAAAGAAGTATGGTCTTTCCATCCCATTTTTTGAATTGGCACTGAACCCACTTTTTTGGTAATATATTTCTTATAATCTGTGACAAATACCCAATACAGGTATAATATGGAATAGACCAATAAAAAATAATGATGTTGATATCTGTGAATGAGATACCTTTTCTGTGAATGGTTTAACCTTAACAATGGCCTTGCATTCATATCATCATCATGCTCAGCCACATTGGTGAAAGAATGATGGGCAACATTATGCTTGGTTTTCCACATAAATACATTAGCTCCAAGAAAATTGATAGAAGAACCTGCAAGATCATTTACCCAGCTTTTCCTACTAAAACTCCCATGTGCACCATCATGCATCACATTGAATCCAATCGCTGAGGCCAACCCACCGAGAAGGATTGCCTCCAGAACTCCAATGGCCCAAAATGGAGTAAAGAAAACCAAGTGGATATATACCGCAATAAAAGCAATCACAAAAAGGATGGCTTTGAAATACAGAGAAGAATTTCCTGTTTGCTTTACATTTTTTTCAGTAAAATAATTTTTGATTCTTTCCTTTAATTCTGAGTGGAAGGAAGTGGCATTATTAAATCTTGGGGCACGCATCATTTTGGTATTGTAATTATTATATTTATTAAGATTGCATGGCAAGTCGGGTGGTTAACATACAGTCTATTCACAAAGGTAGCTTTAAATAAACGTCTTTAACTCTAATATGTGAAGTATGGTATAATTATAAAAAGATTTAACATTTTTTAAAAGATTCCTCTATAAATTCAACAGATTCGATTAATCTTTCCTCAATTGAACCTGAAATAATTTTATAGGGGAAACCGGATTTTATTACTATTTGTTTATAAATCTTAAAAAAGTACTCTCTTTTCTCCGGTTCCGGATGTTCTCTTTGGGGGTCATTTTCCCAGGGAATATCAATGTCAGTCAATAAATACAGATCATATTTTCTTTCGGATATTTGGCGTTCTATCCAAGGATTTACTTTTCCAAATTTGTGCTGACTCCATACTTTAATGACATTTAGGTCTGTATCACAGATAAGGATGTTTTCTGCGCCCAAAATTCCCTTTTCTTCTTCTCTGATCTGACCTTTGGCAATTTCAACCAAATCCTCATATACATAAGGTCTGTCCAATCTTTCAATATATTCTCTGGCATATTCAGGAACCCATGGACATTTTAAATAGTCCGCAAGGCTTTTTGATAAAGTGCTTTTTCCTGTTGATTCAGGGCCTATGACTACGATTTTATGAGGCATATTGCTCCTCTTTAATTTTTGCGGCTTTTATCCATTCTATCAATCCAATGGTGGCCAATACTGTAAAAAACAAAAATTGGAATGAGGTAAGCATCAAACCTTTGTAAAAATACAGTGGCACAGAAACCACGTCAGTGATGATCCATGCTATCCAGTTTTCCACTTTCTTTTTGGCCATCAGCCACATTCCCACAAAAGCCGAAGCTGTTGTAAAAGAATCCCAATAGGGAACGTCGCTGTCCGTGAAATTTGCCAAAACAAAGTAGAGGGTAGCATATGAAGCCAAAAAAAGAATAACTGCTTTTAGGATTCCTTTATTGCTCAACCAGGTGACGGGCAGTTCAGGATTCCCATTGCTTGGGCGGCTCCAAAGATACCAGCCATAAATGGACATGGCAAAGTAATACGCATTGATGCCCATGTCAGCATAGAGCTTGTATTTCAGGCAGATATACACATAAATGATGGTGCTGATCATTCCGGTAGGGAAAACCAGGATGTTTTTCTTGATAGAATAAAACACGCTAGCTATGCCAAAAAAAACAGCCACAGCCTCTAGCCAGGTCATCTCCGCTACCCCATTCTTGATTCCTTCCCAAATCCAATGTAAGTTCATCATTAAAATTTCTTCGGATATTTTCTAATCTCCAAAAGATTTTTTTCTGTAAGAAATTGCTTTGCTGCTTCTTGTATTCTTTTCTGATTTACGGCTTCAATATTTTCAGTTGCCTCCAAAATGACTTCCCAATCAAATCCATAAGTCCGGACTGCCGAAAGCTGCCCGTTCCAATATTGGTTTCTTTTTAGATTTTCGGCCAAAGCAATCCTTCTTGTTTCCTTTACCTTATTGAGGTCTTTTTCAGTAGGTCCGTTTTCCTGTATTTTTCTCACTTCAGCCCAAGCAGCGTCTATCAATTTATCCACCATTTCAGGGCTGCAGGGGAAACCGATGGAAAATGAAAAATTACCTACAGGCTGTATTCCCATGCTTCCATTTGCGCCGACGCCATATACACCCCCAATTTCTTCCATTAGTGTCTCAATCAGCTTGATGGTCAATATTTCTCCCAAATATGAGATATCGGCGGCTTTTTTTCTATCGTATTCCGTCTCCCCGGAAAAATACAGGATCACCTGACTTTTTTCGTCAGTGCCCACTTCAATGGTTTCTGTTTTACCTCTTGGTGCCCTGATTCCCAAATCCACAAATTGATCAGTATTTGATTTATCCGAAGGCAGGCTTCCTATATATTGCTCCAAGAGTGGTTTGAATGTTTCGAGATCAATGTTTCCGGTAAAAAAG
>NZ_JBGTCA010000365.1:0-2517 GCF_041749095.1 Aquiflexum sp.
ATTGATATAAATACTTAGCAAGATAAAATTCAGCAAATTGTCCTGTATATATTGATGGATTTCATCGTCTGTTTCTATGCTTTGGTTCCATTCTGTAGCATAATAAAATATATCATCAGGATCCATACTTTGGAAGCCTAAAAGGGGTCCAAAGGATTGATAACAATGTCCATTTGAACTGATCAGTCCAGCAAACATGATCACAGGCTGATCCTGAATTGTACGGGTCATTCCCGGGGAGAATATCAGAAACCTTTGCTGGGTAAAAACACTTTCCACTTTATAAAAATCCCCTTCCGGATTGTCCAAAATGACAAAATAGCAATATGACCAATCTTTGTTTATCTGATTTTCCAAGTAGCCATACTGGGCAGGGGGCAATGACCTGACATTGCTGTGATTTAAATATTTCTTGAGCAAGCCCCCTTTTTTAAATACTTCATGGATGATATATTGGGAAATAAACCTTCCATAGTTTGGTTCCGGAATCTCCCTGAATATTTGCGGATATTTTTTGGCAAAAAGGTCAAATTTCTTCTGAAGCCTTTCCCTTTCACCGGCATAGTACATGATCCAATCCAGTACATCTTCACTTTCCCTGCTGTTTTTTTCACAAATTTCCAGAAGTTCTTTAAAACCCATTTCGAACGTATATTTATTTTTTATGAGCCTACAAATTAGAAATTAAAATCATCAATCCCATTATCAATCATTCCCCAACTTTAAAAAATACTTCGTCCCTTTTAGCTTTCCGGTTTTACACAAAGCTCCTTTTTCAACCAAATCCTGCAGATCCCTTGTTTAAAATCAGATTCCTTCTATCCCCAGTCTTATAAAACTTACCTCATCCTCATTATTCTCAAAAATCCAGATTTTGCCGTCTTTGACAAAATGGTATTTGGTCAGTTCGGGAACTTCAATCTCATGCATCAAGGCCAAGTCCCGGTCTAAAATACTCAGGAATACTTTGGCACCTGTGGCTTTTAGTTTTCCGTTATCATCACCGATAATATTGAAAAATGAAAAGCGATAGTAGACTCCTTTATCCTCATCCCAGACTGGCAGTTGGTAATTAATATCTTTTTAAAAGAGAGGAAGTTGTTTTTAATCATCCTTCCCGGCCCCTTTGAACTGATCATCCTTATTGGCAAAGAGTACATTGAATGTGGTCAGTGAACCGTAAGCACGGGTAATATATTGCTGGAGTTGGATGCGGTCTTCGTCGTCGAGTTTTTCATGGTTGTTGATGTTCTGTTCAAGAACCCGGAGTCTTTCTCTGACCATGACTATTTTGTGAAAGAAGGTCTTGATCGGAATTTCCTTGTTGCTCATTTCTGGGTTATAGGGATTGATGGTAACCGTCCCGTTGATCCATTTTTGGGCTAAAGTTATCTTGGGGAGGTCATCTTTTGGTTGGTTCTTTCGGATGACATTTTCCACCGCAGTTTCGATTTCAGCCAAGGTGATGGGCTGAAATTCAGCTTCTTTTTTCTCCACCAATTCAAAATTGGGAAAGTCCCGAGCGATAGTCTTTACCTCTGCGGTGAAATTAAAGTAGATCTTGTAGTAGGAAGCATCTGATTCCACTACCACTCCTTTTCCAAACTTCAGATGTCTGATCTGACTTCCGATTCCTAAATCCATTGCTGACATATTTTATTATTTTGTTCGTAAAAATCAAGTCAATATAAAAGGTAAATTTATATTTTCACAATCCAATCAAGCTACTTTATGAACTCCATGGACCGACTACGATTGCTTTTTGAAGAACAGATCAATGTTCTGTCCATTGCTGAAAAGCTGATCATTTTTGAAAAGGATAATTATAAGGAGGAAATGGAAAAAAGAAATTTCCATTCAGCGATTGTCAATGTGGGCGGAGAAATGATGAAATACGATGATGGAGACGAAAGTCCATTACCTATTTCCACGGAAGATTTGATGGAGTCCAATACACCACTTTTGATCGCTTTTAGGATGCTGATTGTTCAAAGAAGGTATTTCATAAAAGATGAAACGGGCTATTTAGCCTATATTGTGACGCGCACCGATCTGGATAAAATTCCCCTGAGGATTGGTTTTTTTGGAATGATAAGCCTATTGGAAACTCATTTAAAAGATCTGATCAGAAAATATCTTCCTGCTTGGCAGGAAAGTCTTACTGATAACAGGCTTAGTGGGGCGAGGGATATTTACGAAGGGAAAAAGGAACAAAAAGAAGAGATTGATTTGGTGCAATGTCTTCAGTTTGGGGATTTGGGCTCGATTTTTTCCAAAAACCAGCGGTTCAAAAAGTTTGATGACAGTTTAAGCAGAGACCGATTTGTACAGACTATGAATAGCATCGGAAAGCTTCGTGATGCTTTGGCCCATTCCCAGTCCAATTTGGGTTTTTCATGGAGCGAGATTGATCAGATGATTGTATTTATCAGGATGATCATTGATTCGGAGGATCCTGTTTTTGAAGAGAAGTGAAATTTTATATCTTTTTTTAACAGATAATTCCTTTACCCTTCA
>NZ_JBGTCA010000366.1:0-4354 GCF_041749095.1 Aquiflexum sp.
AATCCTCAAAATTCAAACCATCACCAATCTCTGCATAGACCCTTGTCCGACCGACATGTTCATCTGTCACACATGGAAAATCAGTTTCTCCACTGATTCTTGTTTTGAAACCCGCATTCAATGTGTGATACCACATATTCAATTCCCATAGGTAAGGTGTATTGCCCAAAGAAAATATATCCACGGCATTGTGGGCCACTGTCATGATATATTCATTGGCACCAATACCATCCATTTTAGGTATAATGAAATTTGGTAAATCCCTGGTTTCATCAAAAGGTTCAAGCCCCAGACCTGAATGGGCATATCCAACTACACCACCCTGTTGTTTTGCCCATTGTAAAATAGGTAGCGTCCAGCTTGGCCAATCTTCGATTTTGGATGTATTAGGATATTCATCTTCTTTTAAATTCAGAAGAACCAGGTGTCCGGCATGAGAGGAAGGAAAGCCGGATATTTCTACATCATAGCGTAATAAATTGTTTTCGTTTGAAAGAGGATGTACTTCCCCTGTGAAAAATTCCTTTTGATAATACCAACAGGGTCCCCAGGTTAAATTCAGGCCAATATTTAAATTTTCTCCCTGCACTTGTCTCCACATATCTTCTGGTTTTACTCCTTCTAAGGGACTTTCATAATGAGAACAACCTGCTGCATGGATGTGGTGGTCCCCGCTCCACCATCCCAGGGCTGACATGTTGATCCATCTTTCCAATGGAAAATCGAGTTCAATAGAATCTACCTCTTCCGGGATAATTATATTTTTCACTTTTTTTAGGTATTCAGGCCCCCTGCCATAATAAACCACATATTCACCCGGTGGCAGATATACATGCTCTCTATCTGCTCTGTAAATCTGTGGCTGGAAGAAAAAATCCGGATATTCATCTGTCAATGCCACCCTTCTGGAGGGTAATGGATAAATTCCTATAAGCTTGCTTTTCTGTGATAATACAGAATCATAAGGAAATGCAGGTTTACCAAACATGACTGATCCCCAAGTGTCAATGGTATTAAATCCAGGTTCCTCCCAGCTTTGCATGCGTGCCAATGTTAACCTGTAATCATCCGGGAAAGGGTCGTCTTCCTGGTCTGTCCGAATTCGTTCGATACCATCCATGATGATAAATGATCCTATTGTTGGGCCATCTTTATCATAAACCTTAAATATTGCTTTCACAGAGGGTTTAATAGTGAAAAGAATATCAACTGTATTCCTAAAGCCTATGTCCTGAGTTCCTTGACCAATGTGGAAGCCGATATTTGCTTCCTTTTGACCGGTAGATTTCGTGTATATTTGTACAATGGCGTATTCAAGTCCTAAACCTGAAAGTTTACTCTTCATTGGACGCTGGGTGTACATCAACATCTCCAGAAACCTGTCTTCAACCTGGCCTTGGTTTAAAAGGTTTTCCTCTTTGGCATGCGGTTCAAAACTTGACCTGAATAAGACCGGCTCGGCATTAGAACTATATATTTGTACAGGGGTGGTAACAGCTGCCTCATTATGGATTTTTATTAAAAAGCTTCGCCAGCCTCCCTGGATAAGTTCAGGTGTAGCCATTCCTTCTATTACTTTGACTCTAGCCTCAGGGTTAATCTCAATTCCAAATAAACAATAGGGATCTAACAGTTTTTGAATTTCCCTGACGGTCCGATCAGAATATCCCTGTTCTTTTAGGGAAGCCAACTGCTGATGGATTTGGGGAGGCAATGGATTCCCAAGGTCAGCTAGCACCTCACTCAATCGCAGAACTTGGGCAAGTACTGGCTGAGGTGCTACTTTTTCAGGCACTGGGAGAAATTCCTGATGTACCAAATCCAAATGTTGTCCTTTTGATAAGTGACTTTTCGAAATCAATAAAGCAAATAGAAGTACAAAATAAAGTTTCATCACTTTAATGGTTTGCTTAATGAAAATTATGGAAATACATCCTGATAATGAGCGGATTATCTAATTTAAATTTTATTTAAGACATATCAAAGAATTAGCAAGTATAGATTTACACCGTATTTTCCTCCCGCCAAACCTGCGGGGACACCCCAAATTCCTGTTTGAATATCCGGCTGAAATATGCCGGGTCATTAAAACCGCAGTCGTAAGCAATCGCTGCAATACTGAATCCTGAATTGAGAATCATTTCTTTGGCTTTTATCAGTCGAACAAAGCGAATAAAATGGGTAGCAGAAAGTCCGGTCAGCGCTATAAGTTTGCGATGGACCTGAGAGTGGCTCATAGCCAAACTGCGGCAGAGTTTTTCAACATCAAAGTTGGGTTCCTCCATATGTGCTTCAATGGTTTTCCTGACTTTTATAACAAATGCATTTTCTAAACCGCTTGCTAAAGGAATGCTTGGAATTAGGTTTACTGCTTTCGAATCTTTTGTACTGTTGCCTTTGGGGTTAATATTTAATCCCTGCAGAACATCTTGAAGAGCGTTTGTTGATAAACTACCCTCCAACGATGAGCGGTAATGCTGTTGCAAGTGTCGCCGCAAATCAAGGAGGTTTTTGATCCGCAACAAAAGTTCTTTCTTGTGAAATGGTTTGGTCAAATAATCGTCAGCACCCTGCTCTAATCCTTGCAACTTACTTTCCAAATCTGCTTTTGCAGTCAACATGATGATGGGAATATGGCTTGTGCGTTCGTCAGTTTTCAAAGTTTTGCAAACTTCAAAACCATCCTTGAAGGGCATCATCACATCCATCACAATAAGGTCAGGTGTCATGCTCAAGGCCAAATCTTCACATTCTTGCCCATTTTTAGCAATTGCCACAGCAAATTCATTTTCCAGGCATGATGCAATAAAGGCGAGAACATCTTCATTATCATCTGCTACCAATACATGGGCACTGCCATTTCCATTATGAATCGGCGTGAAAGACGGATGGGGAGCCACTTCAATTGGAAAAGCGATTTCATGGTTGGTTTCCGTAACTATCGACACTGAAGGAACATTATTTGTTGTTTCCGAATCTGATATATTTCGAATTGGTAACACTACTTCAAATTCGGAACCATTGCCTATCTTACTTTTGACTTCAATGGTTCCTTGCATCAGTTTTACCAATTCACGTGTCAGTGCCAAACCAATGCCTGTACCTTCTCCATGGCGGGTGTGAGAATCATCTGTCTGATAAAAACGGTCAAAAATATGTGGCAGATCAACCTCCCGGATGCCATAACCAGTGTCTTTTATTTTTAAAATGAAACTGTCATTTGCAGTCTCGGTTGAGACATAAACATGTCCTCCTTTTGGGGTGAACTTGATCGCATTAGAAATTATATTGGAAACAACCTGTTGCAATCTCACTTCATCAAAATCCATCTTAAATTGATCTGATACAGAGATGAAGTGTATCTGAATGCCTTTGCTTTCGGCTAAAGAATGAAAGCTGTCAAGGATATATCCCAAAAAAGAAATGATATCTGAATGATGATATTGCAGGGATAATTTTCCGCTTTCCAGTTTACTGAGGTCGAGCATTTGATTGACCATTGTCAATAAACTTTGTCCATTTTGGACAATCATTTTCAGGCCTTTTCCCAAATGCTTTTTTGGATTGTCCATTAACTGATATGCCATTCCCAGGATTACTGTCAATGGTGTACGGAATTCGTGGGTGATATTGGTATATAATTTGGTTTTAACGGCATCCAATTCCCTAAGACGCTGTGCTTCCGCCTTTTGCAGCCGCTGCCTGAGCTGATAATTGTAAACAGCATAGATACTTCCTCCTATCAGGATAATATAGCCAAAATATGCCCACCAGGTGCTCCACCATGGGGGGAGAATCGTGAAAGTATAGGACGCAGGCTTACTCTCTGCCCCAAAAAGGTTTTGGGCAATAACCTTAAATGTGTACTCCCCCGGCGGGAGATTAACATATTCCTTTACTGGCAGATCAGACCAACCTGACCAGTCCCGGTCAAATCCATCGAGCATGGTTTTGAACATGTTACTGTTTTTCCCCTCGTAACTTGCCGCTGCATAGGCAAAGCGGATGGCGTTATCGGCAAATTTGAGGATTGTTTCATTTGCGTGATCACCATTGCCGAAATAGAGGGTTGAATCTTTACCGACTACTACCTGGCGAATCAGTGCCGGAAATTCAGGGCGTTCAACTGGCTCAGCATGCTCATTATAAGCCACAATGACAGAGGAAAAAGTTCTGAACCAGGTGATTCCATTCTGATCTGGGTAGGGTACACCTGATACAAATTCCTTCCCAATACGGATGTAAGGAAGGGTTTCAAATTGGTAAACCCCATCCTCCTTACGAACTGCTTTGGCAATCTCATCTTCAGAAAATATCCAAACCTGCCCAGTCCAGTCTGTGTCTAAAATTTTAA
>NZ_JBGTCA010000367.1:0-39576 GCF_041749095.1 Aquiflexum sp.
TCATTTCCTGAAACAATTTCGGTCAGATTTGCTTTAATTTCTTAGCTTTGCCCAAAATTTTCGATGATCAATTACCAAAAATTTGTACTGGATAACGGCCTGCAGGTACTGGTCCATGAAGACCATGGCACCAAGATAGCCGTATTGAATATCCTGTATAAAGTGGGATCCAGAAACGAAATCAAAGGCAAAACCGGATTGGCCCACTATTTTGAACATTTGATGTTCGGCAGTTCCAAGAATGTACCTGTTTTTGACACTGCCCTGGAAAAAGTCGGGGGTTCCTGTAATGCCTTTACCAATACCGACATCACCAACTTCTATATCACCCTTCCCGCTGCCAATATTGAAACTGCATTTTGGCTAGAATCAGACCGAATGTTGCAGCTCAATCTCAGCGAAAAAACCATCGAGACCCAAAGGAAGGTGGTCATTGAAGAATTCAAGCAGCGCTACCTCAACCAACCCTATGGCGATGTACATCATCATATCAGGAAGCTTGCCTTCGACAGCCATCCTTATCAATGGCCGACCATTGGCGCAAACTTAGAAGACATCATCAACTACAAAAGGGAAGATGTAGAAGAATTCTATTTTACCCATTACCGTCCCGACAATGCGGTCATGGTGGTAGCAGGAGACGTCACCTTGGAACAGGTCAAGCAGTTGGCAGAAAAATGGTTTGGAGATATCCCATCAGGACAAATGCCAAAAAAAACCATCAATCAGGAATTGCCCCAAGCAAGCAAAAAAACAGCTACCGTGCAGGCTGATGTTCCTACGGATGCACTTTACAAGGTGTATCATATGCCTGCCAAATTGCAGGACGGGTACTTGGAATCTGATCTGATCACGGATATAATCGGTTTTGGCCGTTCCTCCATTCTGGAACAGCAATTGGTGAAAAACGGCAATATCTTTGCCTCCATTGGGGCTTATATCTACGGTACTGTTGATCCGGGGCTGATGGTATTTTCCGGAAAAATGGAAAAAGGGCAGACTGCCGAAAATGCGGAAAAAGCCTTGGATGAAGTAATCGATGGTTTTCTGAAATCAAGTATTTCCAATGAAACCCTTACCAAAGTCAAAAATCAGGCTGAGGCCATGAAAACCTATGAGTCGGTACAACTCCTCAACCGGGCAATGAGTTTGGCTTATTATGCCCATTTAGGTGATGCGGATTTCTATCAAACTGAATACGAAAAGAAAACCCAAATCCCTGCAGATCAAATAATCGATTGGGCCAAGAATATATTGAGGGAGGATAATTCTTCGGTATTGTATTATAAGGGGAATTGAGTTTTATTGTACGAAGTACAATGTACAATGAACCAAGTATGGGTTATTAGAAAAATTAGAGAATAGGTAATAAAGTTTAGTCTCTTGTTTCCCCGATATACATCGGACAGGCTATGAGTCTTGTTTCTTGGCTCCCCGATAAAAGCATCGGGACAGGCTTTGTTTCTTGGCTCTCGCTTCTCGTTTCTCGGTTCTCGCTTCTCGGCTCTAATATCTAAAATCTACCCTCTAAAATCTAAATTCAAAATGTTAAACTTCAGAATAGGTTTCGGTTACGATGTTCATCAGCTTCAGCAAGGGTATGATTTCTGGCTGGGAGGGATTAAGTTGGAGCATGAAAAAGGGGCAGTCGGGCATTCGGATGCAGATGTGCTGATCCATGTGATCTGTGACGCTTTGCTGGGTGCAGCTAATTTAAGAGATATCGGCTATCATTTTTCGGATAAAGATCCGAAGTATAAAGGAATAGACAGCAAAATTCTGCTGAAAGAGGTGATGGGTCTCATCAGGAATGAGGGATACGAGGTTGGAAATATTGACACCACGGTTTGCCTGCAATTACCAAAAGTCAATCCGCATATCGTGGCCATGAAAAAATGCCTTTCTGAGGTCATGGAAGTTGAGGAAAGAAACATATCAATCAAGGCGACAACTACAGAAAACCTTGGTTTTGTAGGCAGGGAAGAAGGTGTTTCTGCCTATTGTGTGGCTTTAATCTATACCAAATAAAATGTCAAGAGAAGTTAAGATCATTACCACAGAAGACGGTTCACATTCCCTGTTTGTGCCCGAATTGAACGAAAGCTATCACTCTTTTCATGGAGCCTACCGCGAATCCATCCATGTATTTATGCTGTATGGTCTGGAGACCTGGCATATGCGCAATCCTGAAACATATCCAATCCGGATTTTTGAAGTGGGATTTGGAACAGGATTGAATGCTTGGCTTACTTTGGTATGGGCAGAGCAGTATAAAGTACCTGTATTGTACCATACCATTGAGCCATTCCCATTGGAAAAAGAGATATACTCCAAGCTCAATTATACTGAGGTAGATACGAGCATTTACCATTATGCCTCATACTTCAACAGGTTGCATACCGCTCCCTGGAATGAAGGGGCCGTGGTATCTGAATACTTTAATATGAAAAAGGACCGCATCACCTTAGAGGATGCTGTCCTCTATCCTACTGATGTTGTCTTTTTTGATGCATTTGCTCCCAACAAGCAGCCCGAACTATGGACCAAAGAAATGCTCGCCAAAGTCACCGATACCATGAACCCCGGAGCAATTTTTACAACTTATTGTGCCAAAGGGCAATTGAAGCGGGATTTGAAAGACCTCGGCCTGGAAGTAGAAACCCTCCCCGGCCCTCCGGGTAAGAAGGAGATGGTGAGGGGGGTGAAGGGAAGGATAAAGGATGAGGGATGAAGGATGAAGGTAGATTTTAGAATTTAGATTTTAGAATTGGCTTTGTGAATGAAAGTTGAGCACATGAGTTAGAAGTAGGGTGCCTCCATATATATGAGCTTTCGTAAGTCTATAGGCCTTATTTTTTCTGATTCTTAGCTCTCCCTCGCAACCCAATCTGGGGCGGTCAGTGATTCTTAATTCTAAAATCTCGCCTCTCGCATCTCGCCTCTCGCCTCTCTTTTCTTGGTTCTTGTCTCTTGGCTTTTGCCTCTTGGCTCTTGGCTCTAAAATCTCGCCTCTCGTCTCTCGTCTCTCGTCTCTCGCTTCTCACCCCTCAAACATCTCCTCAATCAACTCATTATAAAAATCCCTGACTTCCATGCCGATGGCCTTGACTTGTTGGGAAATCAGGCTTGTTTCGGTTTGGCCGGGTACGGTGTTGATTTCTATGAAATAAAACTTATCAGTATCATATTCCAGAAAATAATCAATCCGCACCGCCCCTTTGCAATTTAGCTTGGTATAAACTTTTTTGATAATCCGGTTGACCCTTTCCACTTCCTCTTCGCTCATCCTACCAGGGGTAATTTCCTCCGTTACACCCGGAGAATATTTCGCCTCAAAATCAAAAAACTCCTTGCTGCTGACAATCTCCGTGGCGGGTAAAACGGTGGTTTTGCCTTTGGTATGATATACCCCAATGGAAAATTCCCTACCCGCGACAAATTCCTCTACCAATACCTGACTGTCTTCGGCAAAGGCCTTATCCAATGCTTCCTGTAATTCTTTGGGCACTTTCACCTTGGTCATGCCAATGCTGCTACCGCCGTTATTTGGTTTGATAAACAAGGGCATGCGAAGTTCTTTTAAAATCTTTACCGTATTTTCTTCCGAGTTTTTAAATAGCTGAATAGATCTTGCTACAAACAACTGAGGGATATCCTGGACTATGGCTTTGGTATATCCCTTATTCATAGTGATCGAAGAAGTCAATGCATCACAGGTTGTATAGGGAATCCCCAAGAGATCAAAATATCCGGCCAACTTCCCATCTTCTCCCGGGGAGCCGTGCAATATATTGAAAACTCCATCGAAAGTAATTTTTTGGCTATTTAAGGTAATGGAAAAGTCGTTTAGGTCAACAGGGATTTTTTCTCCTGTGGCGGATTCATGGTACCAATTATGCGGGTATATCAGAATTTTATAAATATCATATCTTTCAGTATCAATGGTTTTTTCTACTACAGCAGCGCTTTTCAGCGAAACCACCGACTCCCCGGTATAGCCTCCGGTAACAATAGCTATCTTCTTCTTCATAGGACGTAAAAGTAAAAAAAACCCGTCTTGATTTTCATCGTATCAAATAAAGTTTCACAAAAAAAAAATCAACATAAAAAGCCATGTCCGATAAGCATGGCCATTTTTTGTTTTGAAATTATTGTGAAAAGAATCTATATTCACGGGATGACCAAATCCTTATTATTAAAGAATTTAATAGTAGCGCTGTTATTATTCTTTTATTCAAAAAGTAGTTTTGCCCAAAACCCACCCATTTCTACTGGACCCTATATATTTTTGAACGAAGACCGATTACAGGCAAAATGGGTTGACAACGGGAAATTAAAAAGTCTGGAAATTTTAAAACCCGAATATATTGAAAGCGAATTTGGCCTCGATTTGGATCCTGTGTCGATAAAAAAGAAAATGCAGCAGGCTCCTGATTTTTATCAAGATTATAAAGGGGTCAATGACTTAGTAATCATATCTGATATCCATGGTCAATATGACCTGATGGTCGAACTGTTACGGAGTCATAGCGTCATAGACGAAAATCTGAACTGGAGTTTTGGAACTGGGCATTTGGTCATCAATGGTGATATCCTGGGCAGAGGTGACAAAGTGACTGAAGCTTTGTGGCTGGCATACACTCTTGAAGATCAGGCCATAGCAGCAGGTGGAAGACTTCACTATTTACTGGGCAACCATGAACTGATGTTGTTGGAAAATGATTTACGCTACCTCAACCGAAAATATATCCGTGCCGCAAGACTTATGAAAATGTCAGTCAAAAAAATGCACAACGAACAATCTGTGCTGGGCAACTGGCTACGGAAAAGACCTGTTGTGATTACCATTGATAGCCTTCTGATCACCCATGCCGGTATTTCTCCGGATTTTGTGGGCCGGCAATTGACTGTTCATGATGTTAATCAGATGTTTTATGAGAATATTCTGAATACTTCCAAAAACAGCCCTAACCGGGCAAAGGACATTTTATTTTTGACCAGCCCCAAGGGTCCGATGTGGTACCGTGGATATTTTGGCGAGGAAGATCTCGATGAAAAAGACCTGGACGATATCTTGGATTATTTTGGTTCAAAGCGGGTCATAGTTGGACATACTTCTGTGGATATGATCACCCCTCTTTTTGGAGGAAGGGTTTTGGCAGTGGATTCCAGTATCAAAAACGGCAGAACAGGGGAAATACTGATTATTCAGAACGGTGAACTCTTTCGGGGTTCTATCAATGGCATTAAATACAAATTCCCCTGATACCATACCTGTAAGCATCAATTTCAATTTTTAATGAATTCTTTCTATATTGAATGAATTCTTATGATCAGAAACTCTAAAAATTTCCTTTTTATCTTTTTGTTTTCGGCAATTTCATCTAGTGGAATTGCCCAAGATTCCAATTCAAAGATTTCCGAAGGTCCCTATATATTTTGGCAGGACGGGGGTTTCCATGCCAAGTGGGTAGAAAACGGGGAGTTGAAGGTGGAAAACAACATCAATGCGGACTTTCCTGAAAAAGTATTGGGATTGGGTGTAGATACTGAACTGTTCAGAAGTAACCTGGTAAGCAGGCCGGGGACAGCACAGAAATTTAAGAAAGTTTCAAACATTGTTGTGATTGCCGATATCCATGGACAATATGATCTAATGGTAGAATTATTGAAAACCCATGGCGTCATCGACGACAACCTGGACTGGGATTTTGGCAAAGGCCACTTAGTCATCAATGGGGATATTATGGACCGGGGTGATAAAGTGACCGAGATATTATGGCTTGCTTACAAACTGGAACATCAAGCCATGAAAGCTAAGGGAAGGGTACATTTTTTGGCGGGTAACCATGAACTGATGGTGGCACGGGATGACCTGAGATATCTAAATGACAAATATGTAAAGGCGGCTGAAATCATGGGGATTACCATTGGTGAAATGTATGGATTCAATTCCATTCTGGGCCATTGGATACGACAACGACCTGCCATTGTAACCGTAAATGATTTGCTTTTTGTCCATGCAGGTATTTCACCCGAGCTGATCCAAAGAAACTTAAATGCAAAAAAAGTCAATAAAATATTCTTTGAAAACATATTGGGCCCTTATCCGCCTAAAGAAAAAAAGGTAGAAGAATTTTGGTTTTTGATGGAGTCCAATGGCCCGGTATGGTATCGTGGATATTTCAATGAGGGAGAAGTCAGCGATTCAGATGTAGATGAAATTTTAGCGTATTTCAAATCAAAACATATCATAGTAGGACATACCTCCTTTGAGACTGTCAGCAGCCATTTTGGTGGAAAAGTAATCGGGGTAGATTCAAGTATCAAAAACGGTGAGGATGGTGAGGTGCTTATTGTGGAAAATGGAACTATATATCGGGGACTTAAGGATGGAAAGAAAATAAATTTTTAGGATAGGTTTTTAAACTAAAACTTTTGAAGTTAAAGTTCCGTACTCAAAAACATAAACTATCCGCTGGACTCACTATGAAAAATCCAAGTCTTTATTCAATTGCCTGCTTATTTTTATTCTTTTCAGCCTGTCAGGAAAAGGAAGAACTTTTCTCTCCCAATTTGATTGGAACTTGGGAAATAGCTAATTGGAATGAAAGTTTTGAAAGGGAATCGGTTGTAAGTTTTGTCTTCAAAAGCGATGGAACATATACTTACCAGTGGACAGATAGGCTGTCAATAGAAGATGAAAATATAGGCTACCAACTTTTGCATAAAGGCTTTTTCAGCTCATCAGGAGATCAATTGTCTTTGATGCCTCGAGAAATATTCTATCCCCCTATTCAAAATAATGGACCGCCATTTGGCCCTAAAGAAGAATTGGTAAAAGCGGATTTTTCATCTACTCAGGTGGATAGGATGCAATTCCGTATTTCAGAAGATGGTCAGGAACTTTTGATTTATGCTGATGATCCTCAAGCATTAGATATGCTTTACACTAAAGTGGAGTAAATCAAGGCCGAAGTGGAGTGAACCAAGGCCGAAGTGAGTGTCTCCACTCACTTCCTAAAGTCTAAATTCCAAGTTAAGTTTGTTGGTTCGTAATGACCAGAATGAATCCGCACTAATCCAACATCCCTTCCTGTCGGCAGGCAGGGGTCATCCGACTTAGGACTCTAAGAGATTGCCACGTCGCACGAAGAGTTTCTGGTCAAACAAGAAATTTGAAGTGCTCCCTACCAAAATCGGCAGGCAGGCTCGCAATGACGTCAACTTCGGACTTCGGACACCCAACTTCCAACTATAAAATAACAATTTCTCCTTCCTGCTATTTTTCATACTTTTGGCCACTTTAAAAAATTCTTGAATTCTATGAGGAACATTAAATCCAATCTGCTTCTGTTCATACTTCTACTTGGAAGCATATCAGTTGTAGCCCAGCAAAAAAAGAAAGTCAGTCTTGAAGATGTCTTCAAATCCAACACATTTTCCCAAAAGTCAGTTAATGGGATCAATTGGATGAAGGATGGACAGTATTACAGTTCTTTACAAAGAGGATTGACCGGGCCTAAGGTTGTCAAGATCAATGTTGCCACAGGAGAAGAAGCAGAAGTCCTGATAGATGGAGGAGCTTTGGGAATCAATTTTTCCAGCTATGCTTTCAACCCGGATGAGACCAAAGCCTTGGTTGCCTCTGAAGTTGAAAGTATTTACAGGAGATCCAGCAAAGGAGTTTTTCATGTGATAGACCTTCAGTCCGGTACATCCCAAAAACTGATGGACGGGGAAAAAATCATGTATGCCACCCTCTCCCCTGACAATAACAAAGTGGCCTTTGTCAAAGACAATAACTTATATATGGCCGAGCTTGCCAGCAGTCAGGTGACCCAAATCACCACAGATGGAAAATGGAACCATATTATCAACGGTGCAGCGGATTGGGTGTATGAAGAGGAGTTTTCTATGTCCAAAGCTTTTGAATGGTCACCTGATGGAAAAAGAATAGCTTTTATCCGATTTGACGAATCTGAAGTTCCGGAATTCAACATGCAGACTTGGGGTAAACTGTATCCTGAAGATTACCGATTCAAATATCCCAAAGCAGGTGAAAAAAATGCTGAGGTCAGCATCCATATCTATGACCTCATCAATAAAAAAACCGTTGCTGTGGACTCAGGCGCTGAGAAGGACATTTACCTCCCCAGGATATATTGGACAGGCGAGGCCAATACGTTGGCATTCTTAAGATTGAACAGACTGCAAAATCAATTGGATCTGCTGTACACCAATGCGCAGACTGGAGAAACCAATCTTATCCTACAGGAAAAATCCGAAACCTATGTGGACTTGAACTACAATGATGACCTACGATTTTTGAAAGGAAATAAGGGATTTATCCGCACCTCCGAACAAGACGGTTTTAAGCACATTTACCACTATGACAATCAGGGAAAATTGATCAGACAGGTTACTAAAGGTGATTGGGAAGTAAGTCAGTTGGTGGGATTGGATGAAAAATCCAAAAAAATCTATTATATCTCTACGGAAGTTTCGCCTTTGGAAAGAAACCTATACGTGATCAATATGGATGGAAAAGGCAAAAAACTCCTTACCCCGGAAAAAGGAACCTATACCATCAACATGAGCAAGGACTTCAAATACTATATTGCCAACTTCTCCAATACTATCAGTCCGCTGAAAGTGACACTCAATGAATCCTCCGGCAAACTGGTCAAAGTACTGGAAGACAATCAGAAATTGAAATCCACAATCGAAAATTTTGCAATCTCTCCAAAGGAGTTTTTCAGCTTCAATACAGTGGATGGCACTTCTCTGAATGCCTATATGATCAAACCAACAGACTTTGATGAAAACAAAAAATACCCTGTGCTGATGTATGTTTATGGCGGTCCCGGTTCCCAAAATGTCACCAATTCATGGGGCGGCACCAGGGATTTTTGGCACCATCACCTGGCATCCGAGGGGTATATTGTGGTATGTGTTGACAACAGGGGAACCGATGCAAAAGGGCGTGACTTTAAGCATGTAACCTATGCCAATCTGGGCAAAATCGAAACAGATGATCAGATTGCCGGGGCAAAGCACTTGAGTACCCTACCCTATGTGGACAAATCAAGAATCGGAATCTGGGGCTGGTCTTATGGGGGGTATATGTCCTCTTTGGCTTTGATGATAGGCAATGATGTATTTAAGGCAGCCATCGCAGTGGCACCGGTAACCACTTGGAGATATTATGACACCATCTATACAGAAAGGTATTTACAGACACCACAGTTGAATGCCGCAGGCTATGATGACAACAGCCCAATCACTCATGTCAACAAACTTAAGGGGGACTTATTGTTGATTCATGGAACAGGTGATGACAATGTTCACTTTCAAAATTCAGTGGATTTGGTGGATGCATTGGTCAAGGCAGACAAGCAGTTTGAAACCATGTATTATCCAAACAGAAACCATGGCATTTCAGGGGGAAACACCTCTTGGCATTTATATTCGTTGATGACGGATTTTATTAAGAGGAAGCTTTGAGGGAAGGATCATAAAGGATGAGGGGTGAAGGATGAAGGGAGGGGATTTTAGAAGGAAGATTTTAGATTTTAGATTCTCAGTCGGCTTTCGGCTCGGCTCTAACTTCTCTTGTCTCTTGGCTCTTGGTTCTTGTTTCTATCATCTCGCATCTCGCATCTCGTCTCTCGCTTCTCGCCTCTTTTCATGAAATGACCATTAATAGACCTCAAACACCTCCTGTATTTATTTCATTTTAAAGCAGAACGAAAGCACTTAGCTTTCGGTTGAATAACTATCTGTACCTATCCTTGGTTATAAGCGAGAACAAATGAAAAAAGGCATGTTGTTTTATAAAACATACAAGCACTCCTCAAGTAAGGAATGGGTGGTATTTATTCACGGAGCCGGTGGTTCGTCCGTGGTTTGGCACAAGCAAATTCGGGACTTCAGACAGGAATTCAACTTGTTGTTGATAGACCTTAGGGGCCATGGGAAATCGGCTAGCTCCATCAAAAATATATGGAAGGAGGAATATACCTTTCCTGCGGTAACCAAAGACATCATAGAGGTATTGGACCATCTTGAGATTCCTCCGGCTCATTTTATGGGAGTATCTTTGGGAACTATCCTTGCCAGACAATTGGCCGAAATGGAACCTCAACGTGTGAATTCTCTGGTGATGACCGGGGCAATTACCCGACTCAATATCACTTCGAGGGTTTTGGTTTATTTGGGCAATGCTTTTAAAAGTATTATACCCTATATGTGGCTGTACAGTCTTTTTGCATGGATTATCATGCCACGCAGGCATCATGTAGAATCCCGAAATCTATTTATCCGGGAAGCCCAGCGTCTCTGCCAAAAGGAGTTCATACGATGGTTTAAAATGACCAAAGACATCAACCCCGTACTGAGATATTTCAAAGAAAAAGACTTGACCATTCCTACATTATATATCATGGGTGAAGAAGACATCATGTTTTTGGAACCTGTAAAAAAAATTGTCAAGGAGCATAAACTTTCGCTTCTGAAAATTGTCAAAGCATGTGGCCATGTGGTCAATGTTGAACAACCCGAAAAATTTAACCAACTTTCACTGGAATTTCTTAGAAATCTAAACCAACCGCTTCAAAATTCATTTGCGCACTAAGAATGAAAAATCCGACTAAAATAATTTTGATCTTTGTAATCCTGGCAGTGATTGCAATTATTTTTATTTACCCCAGAAGGGCTGAAATATTTGGATCAAAAAATGAACCTGCCGCAGTCAGTGGCTCTGCACAAGGGGCACAGGTCCTACCTGTGAATGTTGTAGAAATAAGTCCTCAAAAGCTGGAAAACAACCTTAACATAACTGGAACTGTCCTACCCAATGAGATGGTATCCCTTAGATCTGAAATTTCAGGACTTGTACAAAGAATAGCTTTTAAAGAGGGGCAATTTGTAAAAAAAGGAACTCCCCTGGTATATTTAAATGATGACGAACTCAGTGCCCAATACCAAAAACTTGAGTTTACCAAAAAACTCTTTGAGAGTCAGGAAAACCGCCAAAAGCAATTGCTCGCTAAAGAAGCAATAAGTCAGGAAGAATATGATATTGTACTCAACCAATTCAATACCAACCTTTCTGATTTAAGATTGGTGGAAGCACAGTTGAGCAAGACAGTTATCCGTGCTCCGTTTGACGGAGTTCTTGGATTGAGACAAATTTCAGAAGGTAGTGTCATAGGAACCAATGATGTGATAGTCAGTATCATCAACATCGATCCCATCAAAATCGAATTTTCCATTCCTGAAAGATATGCAAATCAGGTCAAGTTGAATTCCAAAATATTTTTCTCTACCGACGCAGGAGGAAAAGAAGCGGAAGGAGTGGTATATGCTTATGAACCGAATATTGATGCCAATACAAGAACCCTGAAATTGAGGGCACAAAGTCCGAATAAAGACAAAATGTTTCTTCCCGGCATGTTTGTCCGGATAAAGTATATTTTGGGAATTGAAGAAAATGCGCTTTTGGTACCTGCAGAATCTGTAATCCCTGAGCTTAGCGGATACAAAGTTTTTGTGGTCAATAGTGACAATAAAGTGGAAGAAAGACAAATTTCAATAGGAACCCGAACCGATACAAGTGTTCAGATAGTGGACGGTTTGAAAGAAGGTGACCTTGTTTTGACCACAGGTGTTTTGCAAGTAAGGTCAGGAATGACTGTCAAATACGATAAAATCAACTGATTATGTCCAGTTTATCAACCATCAGTATCAGAAGGCCAGTATTGGCTATCGTAATGTCTTTGACCATTTTACTTTTCGGTATTATCGGAATCAGTTTTCTTGGTATCAGAGAATTCCCGAGTGTTGATCCGCCAATCATCAATGTCAGGACGAATTATGTCGGTGCTAATGCTGATGTCATAGAAGCGCAGATTACAGAACCCCTGGAGGAAGCCATTAATGGTATTTCAGGAATCAAGTCCCTTACTTCCATCAGCAATGACGGGGCAAGTAGTATTACCGTAGAATTTGATGTAGGAGCGGATTTGGAAGCAGCCGCCAATGATGTTAGAGACAAGGTTTCTGGTGCGCAGCGAAATCTTCCACCAGACACAGAACCTCCCGTGGTATCCAAGGCGGATGCAGATTCCCAACCAATAGTCTTTTTGAATGTACAAAGTGACAGGCGAACACTTTTGGAGCTATCAGACATTGCCAATAACATTTTCAAAGAAAGGTTGCAGACGATTCCTGGCGTCAGTAGGGTGCAGATTTGGGGTGAAAAACAATATGCCATCAGATTGAGGATGGATCCGTTGAGGATGGCGTCCTATGGTGTCACCCCTTTGGATGTGCTCAATAAAGTTCAAAGTGAAAATGTTGAACTTCCCTCAGGAAGGATTGAAGGCGCTGCCATTGAACTTTCAGTAAGGACTAAAAGTAGGTTAAGTTCTCCCCAGGAATTCAATAACCTGATTATTAAAGAGGACCAAAACAATATTGTAAAATTTCAGGATGTTGGGAAGGCGGAATTGGCTGCCTTAAATGAAAGGACAGTTCTTAAAAGAGATGGAATTCCGATGGTAGGTGTAGTATTGGTTCCGCTACCAGGTTCCAACAACATCGAAATATTGGATGAGTTTTATCGAAGATTGGAGTTTATCAAAAAAGATCTTCCTGATGATGTTCTATTGGATATTGGTTTTGATTCTACCAAGTATATCAGGAATTCCATCAATGAAGTACAACAAACAATTTTTGTGGCTTTCATACTGGTAGTTACCATCATATTCTTATTCTTGAGAGATTGGCGGACGACCTTCATTCCGGTACTTACCATTCCAATTTCTTTGATCGGGGTATTTTTTATAATGTACCTCATGGACTTCTCCATCAATGTTCTGACACTTTTGGGAATTGTGCTTTCAATAGGTCTGGTAGTGGATGATGCCATTGTTGTATTGGAAAATATATACACTAGGATTGAAAAGGGAGAAAATCCTGATATCGCTGCTGAGAAAGGAGCTGAGGAGATTTTCTTTGCCGTCATTGCCACAACTGTAGCCTTGGCAGCTGTTTTTCTTCCTGTCATATTCCTGACGGGGACTACAGGAAGGCTTTTCAGGGAGTTTGGTATTGTTGTCGCGGGGGCGGTGATTATATCTTCTTTTGTAGCATTGACCATGACCCCGATGTTAAGTTCCAAGCTTTTGAAGAAAAGGGAAAAACAAAATTGGCTATACACCAAAACGGAACCATTTTTTGTTTGGCTGAACCTTAAATTCAATAGTGCCTTATATTCTTTTATGAAAGTCAGGTGGATTTCTTTTGTACTCATTATTATCATGGGTTTTGGGATCTATCAATTGGTAAAAGTAATTCCGACAGAACTTGCCCCCACAGAGGACCGGGGAGAAATGAGAGTCAACCTTGCAGGACCCGAAGGTGCCACCTTTGATTATATGGATAAGGTAATAGATGAAATGACCGTTGAATTCATGGACAAGATTCCGGAAGCGGAAAGGGAAGGTATCATTACCGTTACCTCTCCGGGTTTTGGAACAGCAAGTACCAATTCAGGTTTTCTCAGGGTCATTTTAAAAGATGCATCTGAACGTGAAAGAACCCAACAGGAGATTTATGAACAGGTAACTGGAATTTTGACCGGATTTACTGCAGTAAGGGCTTTTGCGACACAACCACAGTCAATAGGAGACCGAAGAGGAGGTTTGCCGGTACAATATGTAATTCAGGCGCCAACTTTGGATAAACTCAAAGAAGTCATCCCGGAATTTATGGAAAAAGTGGGCCAAAGCCCTATTTTCAGCTTTTCTGATATCAACCTCAAATTCACCAAGCCGGAAATAGAAGTCGAAATCGATAGGGCAAAAGCGCAAAATATTGGCGTGTCTGTTCAGGAAATCGCAAGAACCCTCCAGCTGTCCTACTCCGGGCAGAGATTTGCTTATTTTATCATGAATGGAAAACAATACCAGGTCGTCGGAGAAATGCAGATTCAGGACCGAAATGAACCTGTGAATCTGAGGATGCTTTATGTAAGAGCAAATAATGGTGAATTGGTACAATTGGACAATTTGGTCACCATCAATGAAAAAAGCACCCCGCCACAGCTATATAGGTTCAATAGGTTTGTCAGTGCCACAGTATCTGCAGGATTGGTTCCGGGATATACGATTGGTACAGGATTGGAAGAAATGGACAGAATCGCTTCTGAAGTATTGGATGAAACATACAGTACTGATGTGGCCGGTCTTTCAAAAGAATTCCGTGAAAGCTCCAATAGTCTGGTTTTTGCTTTCATATTTGCCCTGATCCTGATTTATTTGGTCCTATCAGCGCAGTTCGAGAGCTTTTTGGATCCATTGACCATCATGTTTACAGTTCCTTTGGCACTGTTTGGAGCCTTATTCTCCTTGTGGATATTCGATTTCACATTAAGTATATTCAGTCAGATAGGCATCATTATGCTCATAGGACTGGTAACAAAAAACGGCATCTTGATAGTCGAATTTGCAAATCAGAGAAAAGCTCAGGGAATGCCTATCGATGAGGCTATCTTAGGTGCTGCAGGAGCTAGGTTCAGACCTATCCTGATGACAAGTTTATCCACTATATTAGGCATTCTGCCTATTGCGCTTGCGCTAGGCGCAGGTGCAGAAAGCCGGGTGCCCATGGGAGTTGCTGTGATAGGAGGTCTTGCATTTGCCACCATATTGACACTATTTATCATCCCGGCAGTTTACACTTACTTAACTTCTAAAAAAGGAAGATTAGCCAGAGTCTAATGAGAAAACTACTTTTAACTTTCGTCCTGACCGGACTAGCCTTTATCACGCTTCATGCCCAAGGGACTGAAGAACTCGACCTTGAAAAAGCCGTCCTAATCGGATTGGAACGTAATTATGGGTTGAAAATAGCAGCTAATAATGTGGTATTGGCTGAAAGAGATATTAAAATAGGAGTAGGTAGCTTCTTTATGCCCACCGTTACCGGAAACTTTCTGAACAGTTTCAATAGAGAAGATGTAAGCCAAATATTCCAGAACAATCCCAAAGAGATTATCAATATCCCCGGTGCAACCACTGAAAATGAAAATTACTCTGTGGTTGGATTCTATGGTTTCAGACCTGAAACCATTTATTCAATCCGTATCCTCGGCAAATTGGCTGAAATTACAGATCTGGAAGCCAAAGTGATGGTTGAGAACACCGTTGCTGCGATTTCCTCAGCCTATTACAGATTGGTATTGGAACTTCAAAGGTACAATGTATTGAAAACCACTTTGGATCTTTCCCAATCAAGGTTGGACATCGCTAAAGCACGATATGAACTCGGAGGTGCCGGTAGAAGGGATTTTCTGACCGCACAGGTAGATTACAATGCCGATCTTTCCCTTCTGGTAAACCAGGAACTTATCATCAAAAATTCCAAAATCAACCTCAATGAGTTACTTGCATTGACACCGGATCGGGAATTTGCAGTAAAGGATACTATCATAGTGGACAAAAACCTGCTCTTGGAGGAGTTACTTGAAAATGCGTATTTAAACAACAAACAATTTTTGGTGACTCAAAGACAGGAGAATGTTGCTTTTTTGGCCTTGAGAGAAACACAGGCTCAAAGACTGCCCCAATTAAACCTGAATGGTGCTTACAATCAAAATACTTTTACTTCCCAAGCCGGTTTTCTTTTGCTAAACCAAAGAACAGGCTTTAATTATGGGTTGACTGCATCGGTGAATCTGTTCAGTGGATTAACCCTTAATAGGCGAATCCAAAATGCAAGGGTTGAGAAATTAAGTGCGGAATATGCCGTACAGGACCTGGAGATCCAAATGGTATCTGATATTCAACGCGCCTATAACACCTACAATACCAATCTCCGGTTATTGGATATTGAATATTCGAATTACAAGACAGCCATAGAGAATGCGGATATTGCTTTGGAACGGTTTAAGTTGGGGATTTCTGATTACCTGCAGTTCAGGGATGCCCAGGTCAATCTATTGACTGCCGAAAACCGGTTGCTTTCTGCACTGTATAATATCAAAGAAATGGAGATTGAATTGATGAGGCTTTCAGGCAGAATATACTTTCATGACGGTCATCACAAATTTCAGTTGGGATTACAATAAAAATTTATTTGATTAAAAAGCCTTGATACATCGTTGTAAAGGCGGTTTTTTACTTTTTTATACATAAAAATGCATTTCATAACCATAAAAGTTTGGTATATAATTTGCTTTGTTCGATATTTGCACAGAACAAAGCCGCTGAGGTGGCATTTATTGGATGAAAAAAACAGTCGTCAGCATACTATTTTTATTGACATTTTCCATTTTTGGATTTCAATGTTCATTTTTAGAAAGGACAGAAGAACCCGTGGATTATTGGGAAAATCCGGCACAACTTGACCTGGATGAAATTGTCAAAAGAGGGTTTATCCGGGCTATAGTGGACAACTCCTCCACCAGTTATTACATATACAGGGGAAGGAGAATGGGGTATGAATTCGAGATGTTGCGCAATCTGGCTACGGCCCTTGGAGTCCGCTTACACCTCATTGTCAAATCAGATATTGAGGAAGCATTTTACCTTTTGAACCAGGGAAGGGCAGATATCATTGCCATGAACCTGGCCATCAGTGAAGAAAGGAAAAATTTCGCGGCCTTTACAGCACCACTGGGCAGCATTGGGACAGTTCTTGTCCAAAGAAAAAAATCAGATCCTGTTCAAAATCTTTCAGACCTAGAGGACAAAATCATCCACATCCAAAAAGACGCCATTTTCAAATCCCAACTTTGTTCCCTTCAACAGAATTTGGGGATTTCATTGACCATCATCGAGGAAAAGGGACCCAGCGATCATTTTATCAATAGAGTGGTTAAGGAAGAAATCGAATATACAGTAGTAGATAAAGTAATTGCCTTGGTCAATTCCACCTATTATGATGGACTTGACATTGACTTGGAAATCAGTCCAAAAGAAGATGTGGCCTGGGCAATCAGAAAAAATGCCCCTCAGTTGGAAAAAGCTGTGAATGACTGGATCCGAAGCAAAGACAAAACAGGCTATATAAAAACCTTGTACGCAAAATATTTCCAGAATACCAAGAATAGTTATTTCAGGACCAACAGTCCATTTTCTTCATTGGCTGGCAATAGTATTTCTCCCTTTGACAATATGATCAAAAGAGGGGCTGATGAACTGGGATGGGATTGGAGAATGCTTGCTTCACTTATTTACAAAGAGTCACGGTTTGACACGTCGGCCACCTCCTATGCCGGTGCCACAGGGCTTCTGCAACTTATGCCCGTGACCTTGGAAAGATTTGGTGTAGAAAATCCCAATGACCCAATGGAGAGTCTGATGGGCGGGGTAAATTACCTTAAATACCTGGATAAATTCTGGAGAGAAAGGGTTCCTGAGAGCAATGAAAGAATAAAATTCATCCTTGCTTCCTACAATATTGGTCATGGACATGTCCTTGATGCATATAACCTGACCATGAAATACAAGAAAAATTCACAAAACTGGTCAAATGTAGCCCAGTTCCTAAAATTGAAAACCAATCCTGAATACTACCGCGATCCGGTGTCCAAAAGCGGCTATGCCAAAGGGCACCTTGCAGTCAGCTATGTAGATGACATCATGATTCTTTATGATTCGTACAGGGTGTTGATAGAGCCGTAGAATTTTTTTTTGGAGCAGCCGTCACTCATCCTTCGTCAGAGTCACGGCTGCTCCAAAAAAAAAAAGTGTTTTTCGTAAAATTTTAAAAACAATCCCTCAAGAGATCACTTATGCTTACCAATGACATACTACATTATTTGGCTGCTGGCATAATTCTGGATTATCACCTAGGGAATTTTAATTGAACCACGAAAGAAACAAAAGGGAACAAAAGACTATATCAACAAAGGTGACATTCAGTAACTTTTGTGTTCTTTTGTCACTTTTGTGTTTCCATCATTTTTTTGTTTAAACACTAAAGCAAGCCAATTCAACTACCAATGACGTATCAGGGTCTCTCGAGGATCAGGAAATGTATAATAAACATAAATAGAACCTCAGGAGATTCCTCGTACCTACCAATGACAGATTTTGAAATTGATGGTTTAGAACTATAAATAGCATTCAATTCTTTAAAGGACTTTGCCTTGTCACCTCGATCCCGATAGCTATCGTGGAGAGAGGTCTGCAGCCCGATTTGATGTCATTACCTTTTCTGAACATTTTAATAATGTTGGGGACTCGGAATGACGCCTGCCTGCCTTTGGTAGGGCTAGCCTTGATCATTACCATTTTCTTCTTTCTTTCCCTCTTCCTGTTTCTTGGTTCTTGTCTCTAATTTCTAAAATCTCGTCTCTCGGTTCTCGCTTCTCGGCTCTATTTCTCCCTTCATCCTTTACTTGGGCACATATAATATAAACACCACCGGTATTTTATGCAGGTCCAGCTTGGTTTTTCTCCAATCCACGATGGTCTTTGTCTGAATAAATTCATCTGAACCGGTGAGGTTTTTAGCGATACACAATTTAGTGTGGGGTGAAAGTGTGGATTTTAAATCCTCAAAAAGATGGTTGTTCCTAAATGGGGTTTCCATAAAAATCTGGGTTTTGTTATGCCTGGCCGATTCTCCCTCCAATTGCTTGATGGCATTGATCCGGTCCTTTTTATCGATAGGCAGGTAACCATGGAAGGCAAAAGACTGGCCATTAAATCCCGAACCCATTAATGCCAAAAACATGGAGCTTGGACCAGTTAAGGGAACTACCTGAATCCGTTTTTCATGAGCAAAAGCTACAGCAGCCGAACCGGGGTCTGCAATACCCGGACAGCCTGCTTCGGACATGACACCCACATCCACTCCCGAAAACAATGGCTGCATGATCCTTTCCAGTTCAGCGGGTTTTGTTTTTTTATCCAGTATCTCAAATTGTAAGTCTTCAATAACAAGACCCAATCTTAAGCTACTGATATACCTCCGCGCTGTCCGCACATTTTCGACCAAGTAATACTGCGTGCTCTTTACGATCTCCCTTATTTCAGGACTGATGACTTTTTCAGCGGTATTTTCTGCCAATACAGTTGGGATAAGGTATAATTTTCCTAATTTCATTTGAATAAAACTATTACAGTAAGTGATGGAGTTCAACAAAAACCTGGTATTCAGGTTAGGAGTGAAACATCGTTAAATTGGAAGAAATATTAACATTCTGATTTTATCATCAAGCAAATTTCCGAAAGATATGAAATATGTAACCTTAGCCAGCCTTATGTTTGGACTCTTTTGTTCTACTATCACGGCCCAAGAGCAGTCTGAATTTGAAAATTTCTCCTTCGCAGACTGGATTTATTTATAGTTTTTGATGATTGGGTTCATTCTCTATTTTCCAAAAAACTATATTTAGGGTACCCCATAAATTAATTGATATTGAAACCCCATCCTTCTAACAATATGATGCACAAAGAAAAATTCAGAATCATCCTGCTCATCTTATTAATCTTCTCTTTGTCTTTTAAACTTCAGGCCCAAAACATAAAAGCCCTGGTTGGAGGCACCTTAATCGATGGATTTGGAGGTCCGCCCCTGAGAAATTCTGTGATCATCATCGAAAATGAAAGGATAAAGGAAATCGGGCAGGTGGGAACTTTGCAGGTCCCACAAGGTGCAGAAGTTATTTCAACCGAGGGGATGTCTGTAATGCCGGGCCTTTGGGATATGCACGTACACCTGATGATCAATGGGCACAGTAATTATACCCATTGGGACAGTACTTATATTGGCATTTTTGAATCTGTGATTATGCCCTCTTCCGCACATCAACTCCTACTTGCAGGAGTCACAAGCGCCAGAGATTTAGGAGCTCCTTTACAAGCAAGCATTAATGTACGCGACAAAATCAACAGGGGCGAAATTCCCGGTCCTACCATTTATGTTTCCGGACCATTTATCCAAAAAGCGCCCTATCCGGGAACAGAGGAATTCAGGTGGGGAATCAATGGTCCTCAGGATGCAAGGGCAAAAGTCAAAAAACTAATAGATGGCGGAGTAGATGTCATCAAATTGATCGATCATGATGAAATGACTTTTGAGGAGGCCAAAGCTGTAGTGGACGAAGCGCACAAATATGGTAAACCTGTCATTGCACATTCCCATAGACCCGATGAAATCAGAATCGGGATGAAAATAGGCGTAGATTGCTTTGAACATACCGGACTTTCATCCGCACCGGAATACCCGGAGGATATCATTGACCTCATTAAAGAACGTACTGCAAAAATGAACATGGGTCCCCTATTCTGGACTCCAACAGTGGAAGGGCTATACAATTACGAATACATGCGCAACAATCCGGAAAAACTGGATGATCCATCTTGGCATTTGGGTTTGCCTGATTCGGTCATCAGGGATATCAGGGCTTCCCTAAGATTTCCTGGAAGGATGCCCTACTTTCAACTTACTCCGGTAAGGAAACCTACTTTGGAAAGAAAAATCAACCAACTCAAGGATGCCGGGGTAGTCCTGATGATAGGTACAGACAGTGGCATTCCCATGAAATTCCACAGCCAAAGTACCTGGAATGAATTGGATGTTTGGGTCAATGAATTTGGTTTTGATCCTATGCTGACCATCAAGGCAGCTACTTATTGGCCTGCCGTCTCTATGAGAGTCGAAAACGATTATGGCACAGTTAGCGAAGGAAAATATGCAGATATCATCGCAGTCAGGGGAGATGTACTTCGGTATATCAGTTTACTCCAAAATGTCGATATGGTGATCAAGCATGGGAAGAGAGTGAAGTGATGGCAACAGAACAGGGAATTGTTGACTTGCCAAACCTCAGGTTCCGGCCGGAGTGAGACATAAGACATAAGAATCAAGAGCCAAGAATCAAGAAATGAGAGACGAGAGACGAGAATCGAGAGGAATTTCCTTCATCCTTCATGAATTGCGTCCTGGTTTACCTGGAAGATTACATAAGATCCCTTTTTCTCAGGGCTTTAGCCAAATAAATTCATTTTACTGAATTTTATGTAAATTTGGTAAAAGTTAATTCCAATGAATATCGAAACCAGAAAAATCAAATTTGTTCAGGAGTTTTTAAAACTTCAAAACGAGAAGTCAATTTCAAAACTTGAAAAGTTATTGAATAGAGAAAAAGAGGAATTGAACGAAATTTCTCATTCTCCATTTGAACAAGAAGGACTAAATAATAGGATTGATCAATCTGAACTGGAATTTAAAAACGGCAGGTTTAAAAGCAGTGATGAACTTTTGGAAAAATATCAATAAATGAATAGATGAAAGTCATTTGGTCGGAATTTGCAGAAAACCAGCTGGACGAAATTTTTGATTATTACGCTAAAGAATCAAGTTTAAGTATTGCTGCCAAGCATATCCGTCAGATTATTAAAGTCCCGAACAAATTGAAAAGGACACCATTCATTGGTCAAGTTGAGGAATTTTTAAAGGAAAGACCAATAATCTACCGGTATTTGGTATTCAAAAACTACAAAATCATCTATTCAGTTGACGAGAAAAACAAGTTGATTAAAATTGCTGATGTTTTTGATACAAGACAAAACCCGTCAAAAATCAAAAGGTCAAAGTAAAAAATCTATCTGGAGAAATGCAATACTGCTTTAGCTGGACGATTATATAAGACCTTTTTATTAGGACTTTAGCCAACCCCAAAGGGTGCAAAGATTTTACGCTTACTTCAAAAATGCCCTGACCGTTTCCACTACCGCAGCAGGTTGCTCAGCATGAAGCCAATGACCGGCATTTTTGATGAAAATGACGTGACTGTTCGGGAACAAAACAGCAATTTCTTTTTTATCTTCATCGGTGATATAATCGGAATTTTCACCGCCCATAAAGAGGGTAGGTTTTTCAAAGGTCTTGTCTGAAGCAACTTCCTCCCCTACATTATCGATTTTTTCTGTGATCACCGGAAGGTTTATTTTCCACATAAAACCACCTGAATCATTCCTTCCGAGACTTTTGAGCAGAAATTGGCGGATACCGGGTTCTTTGATGTGTTCTGAAAGAATGTCATCCGCATCTTTCCTTGATTTGAGATCATCGATGGGAATGGCATTCAACCCTTCCAGAATACTTTTATGGTGTACAGGATAATACCTTGGTGCAATATCAACCACAATCAATTTCCTGACTTTATCAGGATATTTGAAAGCAAATTTTATGGCAGTCTTACCACCCAGGGAATGTCCCATCAGGTGAGCGGATTCAATCTCCTCATTATCCATCAGTTCATTAATATCTTCAGCCATCACCTCATAATTCCAATCTTCACTTTGGGGAGAATCACCATGGTTTCTTTGATCTATCAGATAAAGTGTATAATCTTTTTCCAGTTCCTTGGCTATACTGAACCAATTATCAGCAGACCCAAACAGACCATGTAAAATAATCAGTGGTTCTCCGCTACCGGATTTTTTAAAATTGAGTTTCATAGCTTTTTTTTCTGGGATAATTATGAGTTATATAATTCAAACTTAAAGACAACTTTGATTGACGGGAGACGGGAGACCTGAAATATTGCTACCTGATGTTCTATACCTGAATCGAATTCAAGAAAATTTCAAATTCCAATTGAATTTACTTCTAATTTTAGATATTACGATTCTTCTTCTGTCTCCCGTCTTCGGTCTTCCGTCATATAGGAAAGAAGGCTAAATTCCCACAAGAGTGGATATTACTTCACCTCCTATTCCCGACCCAAACTCCAAAAATAACAGCAATGATCCCAAAATAGTGTCCGGCCAATAAAACTTCTCCATCAAGCAATCCCCACATAATGGCCACAACAGGGATCAAATATGTAACCGAACTTGCGAAAACAGGGGTTGCTACCTTGACCATGACATTGAACAGGATCAAGGCCAATGCGGTGCCTACTATGCCCAATATGGCAAGATATCCTGCTGCCTGAACTGCCCCCTCCACATGCACCAGCTTAAAAGAAAATTGTGTGGAAGTGAAGAGAAAAATAAGGGCCAAAGGCAAAACTATGGACAATGAAATGGCTGTGATCGCCACGGGTTTCAATTCCACAAATCGATATTTGATGATGTTCAGGTTAAGCCCATAACAGGCACATGCCAAAAGCACCAACAATGCATAGGCATTGATCTCGGAAAAATTCCCCAATCCACCTTCTTTGACCATCATGAGGATTACGACACCTACGAATGCAATTATCAATCCTATCCCATTCCTCCGTGTAATTCTTGACTTGAAAAACAAGGCTCCTATAATCACCACAAAAAGTGGCGTCATGGCATTAAGTACACCCGTCAATGAGCTACTTAGCTGAGTTTGCGCTTTGGCAAATAGGAATGCTGGGATAAAACTCCCGACCAATCCCACGATGATAAGATTTTTAACCTGCCTTTTATTCAAACCTTTAAGTCTCGGCAAGGAGAGGGGCAATAGAACCATTCCTGCAAAAACAATTCTCAAGGCACCGACTTCGCCAGGCGAATACACTTCCAAACCTCTTTTGATCAGGATAAAAGAACTGCCCCAAACCAAGGCCAAAACGATAAGAAATCCCCATGCCTTCAGGGCACTCTCTGATTGTATATCTCTATCCATTTAGGAAGTGGGTGAAAACTGAAAATCAGCATAAACCTCTTCCACCTCTTCCAATAGGGCCGCAACTTCCAAATAACTTTCAGCGGTAACCATTTGTGTCCTGAATGGTTTGAAATTGGGCATCCCTCGGAAATAATTGGTGTAGTGCCTTCTCATTTCCAAAATCCCCTGCTTCTCTCCTTTCCATTCAACTGAAAAATCAAGGTGTTTTTTGGTTATCCTGATTCTTTCTCCGAGATCGGGACCGACAAGCTTTTCACCTGTTTCAAAATAATGTTTGATTTCATTGAAAATCCATGGATAGCCAATGGAAGCTCTGCCTATCATCATCCCATCCACATTATATTTTTCACGGTATTCCTTTGCCCTTTCCGGGGTATCAATGTCCCCATTTCCAAAAACAGGAATATGTAACCTTGGATTTTCTTTGACCAGGTTCAAATAAGACCAATCTGCCTCACCTTTGTACATCTGCTGACGGGTACGTGCATGGATACTGATGGCCTGAATGCCTACATCTTGCAATCGCTCTGCCACTTCCACAATTCTGATGGTATCTTGGGACCAACCTAACCTTGTCTTTACAGTAACAGGAATATTCACGCTTTTGACAATTTCGGAAGTCATTCTGACCATTTTGTCAATGTCCAACAAAATCCCGGCCCCTGCACCCTTGCAGGCAACTTTATTGACAGGGCAGCCATAGTTGATATCCAATATATCAGGACCTGCTTCCTCGACAATGCTTGCGGCTTCACGCATGGACTCTATTTCATTCCCAAAAATCTGAATTCCTATCGGCCTTTCATATTCAAAAATATCCAGTTTCTGAACACTCTTGACGGCATCTCTGATCAGTCCTTCTGAACTTATAAATTCAGTGTACATCAGATCTGCACCGTTTTCCTTGCAGACTGCCCTGAACGGTGGATCGCTGACATCTTCCATCGGTGCCAAAAGCAAAGGGAATTCCCCTAATTCCAAGTTTCCTATCTTTACCACTTTGTAATTATAATTTTCGTGTAAATTTACCGCAATTATGCAGATTTATAAAACCCAAACCCCCATTGCTTCCAAAAGTAATTGGCTTTTGTCTTTGGTAGTAATGGTATTGATCACCATTGGAGTACTATTCTTATTACAAGGCCTTGGCCTTTTACTGATCAATCCCCTCTTTGGAATCCCTTTAGATGAGCTGATGGCACTGGTTACAGGCCAATCAAATAACCCTGACGGAAGGATGGCCTTTCTTTTTGTTCAGGGCCTGGGCGGCGGTTTGGGCTTCTTTTTTGCAGCCCTGATCATTGCCAAATTAGTGGACAAAGCAGACCTTGGTTGGCAACAACAAATGGATCGCTTTAAGTTCATAGGGTTTGCAATTACTGTTGTGGTGATGATCGGAGGGATACTTGTCAATGGCATGTTGATTGAATGGAATGCAGGAATCAAGTTTCCGGATTTTTTAAGCGGTCTTGAGCAGACCATGAGAGAAAAGGAAGATGAACTCATGGCGATGACCAAATACCTGACTGATTTTGACAGCACTTCAGAGTTTTTGATGGGCCTGTTGGTCATTGGTGTCCTAGCGGGATTGGGAGAGGAATTTCTTTTCAGGGGAGTCCTTCAGCCCAAACTCCAATATTATACCGGCAATGCCCACGTGGGGATCTGGCTGGCAGCTTTTATATTTTCTGCAATACATCTACAGTTTTATGGTTTGTTTCCAAGAATGCTGCTAGGGGCAATTTTTGGATATTTGTATTATTATTCGGGCAGTTTGCTATATCCTATCATTGCGCATATTCTGAACAATGCGTTTACTGTAATGTTGGTTTATTTGAATAAATTGGGAAAAATCGAATTCAACATTGAAGAATCAGAGCAAGTTTCTTTACCTTTTGCCTTACTGGGATTGGTTATATTGATTATCAGCATGAAAGTTTTTAAAGAAAAAAACCAAAAAAAACTTATCCATGAGTAATTGGCAAAAAGTATTTTCTGATGGTTCACCTGTAAGGGCTGAGATCGTCAAGTCGGTATTGGAAGAAAATGAAATTGCTGCAGTGGTCCTGAATAAAAAAGATTCCGTCTATCAGATTCATGGACAATATGAAGTAATGGTTCCAAAAAATGAATTTCTAAAAGCGCTAAATATCGTAAAATATGAGATCTCCTTTTAGGATGAGGGAACGCTTTAATATCAACAACTACAGTAATTTGGGCCAAAGGGTCATTACAGGTTTGATAGGAGCGGGAATTATTGTAGCGGGGTCTATTTACAGTCCTTGGCTGTATTTTATCATATTTGCTCTTATTTTAGGATTCGCCCAAATGGAATTCTATAAATTGTCCGGGCTGGATGGCATGCTGCCACTGAAAAGTTTCGGTACCTTTCTTGGTGTGGCAATATTCGCACTCTCATTTTTTATTGGTATGGAACGTTTGGATGAGAAATTTTACTTTCTGATCTTCCCATTAGCCTCATTGGTGTTTTTCATCAAACTTTATCGCAAATCAGACAAAAAGCCATTTACCGGAATAGCATTTACCTTCTTGGGAATATTTTATGTAGCAGTCCCGTTTTCATTGCTAAATGTCGCTGCTTTCTCAGTTGACAGTTCCTTTCACTATGAGGTTATCATTGGCTCATTATTTATACTTTGGGCGAGTGATTCCGGGGCATATTTTGCCGGAACCAAATTCGGTAAGACCAAGCTTTTTGAAAGAGTTTCACCCAAAAAATCCTGGGAGGGTTTTTTGGGGGGAGCAGCTTCTGCTTATCTGATTGCCTATTTTCTGGGCAAATATTTCAACTCTATTCCCGAATGGCAATGGCTGGGAGTGGCCACTATCATTATCATTGCAGGGACTTATGGAGACCTGATCGAATCCCTTTTTAAGCGAAGTATTGAGATCAAAGATTCAGGTAAATCCCTACCGGGCCATGGAGGCTTTATGGACCGTTTTGACGGTTTGCTATTATCCGCCCCATTTATAGCTGCATTTTTGAAAATCTTCTAATTTTAACCCTCGGTTATTAAAATTCTCCTTAATATTGTACCAAACTTCATAGTCAACTAAACAAACCCAATCTGGCTTACATTGAACCGGCTCCTATCAAGGACAAAGAAAATCCTTTGGAGTCCATGATGGAAAGATTTCACATCGCGGCAGAAAAACTTGGCCTCTCAGAAGAGGTTTACAATGTGCTGAAGAATCCCGCCAAACAAGTTATAGTATCGTTACCTATCACCATGGACAGTGGCAAAATCCAGGTATTTGAGGGTATTCGAGTGATTCACTCCAATATCCTTGGCCCTGCAAAGGGAGGTATCCGATTTGCACCGGATGTCCATCTTGATGAGGTAAGGGCGCTGGCTGCGTGGATGACTTGGAAATGTGCTGTTGTGGATATTCCATATGGGGGAGGCAAAGGAGGAGTGCGATGCAATCCAAGGGAAATGTCTTCCGGGGAAATTGAAAGACTGATGAGGGCTTATACCTTGGCCATGATTGATGTGATTGGACCTGACAAGGATATCCCTGCACCTGATATGGGAACAGGACCCAGAGAAATGGCCTGGTTGATGGATGAATACTCCAAAGCACACGGCATGACTGTGAATGCAGTGGTCACCGGCAAACCACTTGTCTTGGGCGGTTCCTTGGGAAGAACGGAAGCCACAGGACGTGGTGTAATGGTAACAGCGCTTGCAGCAATGCAAAAACTTAAAATCAATCCTTTCCAAGCAACATGTGCTGTACAGGGATTTGGAAACGTAGGGTCTTGGGCCTCCAAATTGTTGGAGGAAAGAGGTCTGAGAATAGTGGCCATCTCTGATATTTCAGGGGCATACCACAATGAAAACGGTATCGATATCCAAGAAGCAATTGCTTACAGGGACAGTAATAAAGGGACATTGGAAGGATTCAAAGGTGGAGAGAAACTCACTGATCCCATGGAACTATTGGAGCTGGAAGTGGATGTGCTTGTGCCTGCAGCAGTGGAAGATGTGATCACCATTAAGAATGTAGATAAAATCAAAGCAAGGCTGATTGTGGAAGGTGCCAATGGCCCAACATCAGCGAAAGCAGATGCCATCATCAATGAAAAAGGAATTATGGCCGTACCGGATATTTTGGCCAATGCAGGGGGTGTGACTGTCTCTTATTTTGAGTGGGTCCAAAATAGACTTGGGTACAAGTGGACCGCTGAAAGGGTCAACAGAAGGTCGGACAGAATCATGAAAGATGCTTTTGATCATGTATATGAAGCTGCTGTGAAATATAATGTACCTATGAGAATCGCTGCGTATATCGTTGCCATTGACAAAGTTGCTAAAACCTATACTTACAGGGGAGGATTCTAATCCGGCCTGAAAAGAAAGTTTGTTATATTTGAGCTGTGGATGGGAACATTCACAGCCTTTTAAATTTATCAATATGTCTATACACAAAGAAGGAAGAACCTTACTCTTTTGGCTGCTGATCATTCTAGCGGCCATTAATTTCGGACTCTATCAAATCATCCCTGAACAGGAAACCACCTTGAATCTTGTGCTGCTTTTCAGTATCATAATTTATATTCTTATCCTTCAATTTTTTAGGAATCCTTACGTACAGCTACCTGATGAGGACAGACTTGTTTTTGCACCTGCAGACGGAAAAGTCGTAGTCATAGAAGAAACTAACGAGGACGAATATCTTCATGAAAAAAGAAAGCAGGTATCCATTTTCATGTCACCCATCAACGTCCACGTTAACCGCTCCCCCATCAAGGGCATCGTGGAATATTTCAAATACCATCCCGGCAAATATCTGGTCGCCTGGCACCCGAAATCCAGTCTTGAAAACGAAAGAACCACCATGGTGCTTAAGCATGCAGGTGGGGTCAAAATCCTTGTAAGACAGATAGCAGGTGCTGTGGCAAGAAGGATCAAATGGTATGTCAAAGAAGGAACCCCGTTGGCTCAGGGAGGTGAATTCGGTTTTATCAAATTCGGTTCAAGGGTAGATGTATTTCTCCCATTGGATGCAGAGGTTTTGGTAAGTATCGATGAAAAAACCAAGGGTGGCAGGACGCCGATAGCGAGGTTGAAGTGATTTAATAGGTTTTTGAGTTAAATTCAATTAGCTTTTCCCAATCTATTGAACCATCAGATTTGCAGTAATTTATAGAAAACTCTGCAACAAACTTATTGACCATCTTGGAGTACGAATCTATGAATTCGTCATTTCGTTCTTTGGCTTGGAAACCAATTGGCACTATCAGTTTTTTATATAGTTCTTTATCTCCAGAAACATATTCCCAAAAAGTCTGACCACAAAGCTTATAGTAGTCTCCTTTGGATTTATATTCGGTTTTTGGATTGGATCTACCATAACAACAACCATTAACCGCCTTCACATTTATTGATGAACCAGATGTTTTAAGAACTTTTCTAGCGGTGTTGAAATTATCAACCATTTTTTTTATTTGACTATCGTTACCCCAGTTTGGCCCAGACTTTATGGTTACTATATTTCGAATTCCCTCGTGGTCAAATTCCAAATCAATCCCTGAGATTCCAGACTTTCTACCCTTGAAAGCCTTTTCATTAACGAAAATTGCAAGTCCTTCCAACCATTCCCCAAAAATCCCTTCCTCACTTGAGGAAACAAACGCATCAACTATCCCTAAAATCATATCATTTGCAATCAAAACATTTTTAGCTTTGAACAGATATGGGTTTTTCTTTTTTAGGACATCCTTTAACTTAAGTTTGTCCAATTTCTCTATTCTTTTTTTATGAAATGACCCTATGTTAAGTCGGACATAATCTTCGACTTCATTTATAATTTCAATATTCTTCATAGACCAATTTCTAGTTGCCCCATTTCTTTTACAACCATTTCTTCCCAATGTTTTTCATTCGTATAATTGTATCTGGAATACCTGAAATTAGTATAAGGTTCAAGCTTTTTATCTTGTGACATTTGATTAATAAGCAAATCCCCAATAGCTTTTCCGAGTCCAACAGGGACAGCATTTCCAATCTGCTTATATTGTTCAAGTAAGGTACCTTCAATTTCCCAGTCATCAGGAAATTGTTGTATCCGCTTATATTCATTAATACTTAGTGGTCTGTCTTCCTCTGGATGGGCAAGATCTGTAGCAGGCATAGCAGGATGTGTCACTAAAGTGGGAGAAGGTTTATCCCAATCTAGTCTTCTGAGAAAGCCAGTTCTACCTCCCTCCGAATAATAAGTTTTACCCAAAGCTTCCTTTTGAATGTCATCCGGTAAATCTCTCCAATTTTGGCCAGGCTTAAGCATTTTATAGTATTTAATCCTTTTTTCAGGAAAATTTAAATGGCGATCACCCAATTTATCCAGTCCTTGTATCGCCTCCCTAAAAGTTTTCCATTTTGGCAATCCGTATTCACCATTTTCTGAATGTGTAGGTTGTAGGTAAGGTATCTTTTTGCCTTCACGGCTGGCAATAATGATTACCCTTTCCCTTTTTTGAGGAGTCCCAAAATTTGCAGTGTTATACAGGTTAAATGAAACAACATAACCATTTTTTTTCAAAATATTTAAAACATGTAATAGAGCACCTCCCTTTCTTTCTTCAAGTGAAAGGGGGGGGAATGAAGCTCCCCGTTCTTCATGTGGACGATGTTTTAATGGTGCCGATAAAATCCCTCTCACATTTTCAATAACTGCAAAACGAGGGTTCAATTCCACTATTAGATTAACAAAGGTTAGGAATACATTTCCCCTTTCATCTTCGAATCCTTTTCTTTTCCCAGCAGTACTAAAAGCTTGACATGGAGGGCCACCAATAACTAAATCTATTTCATCTGTGCTGCTTAATCCCGCTTTACTTCTAATGTCTTGGGATGTGTAGTTTCTTATATCTCCAATTAAAGCTATTTCAGGTTTGTTTTTAGTAATTGTCTTACGACATGATTTATCTACTTCACAAGCTAATAAAGTCTTAAATCCAGCTCTTTCAAGTCCAATATCCAAACCCATAGCTCCTGAAAAAAAAGAAAGTGCAATGGGATTCTTAAACTGAAGTGTATCGAAATCGGAATTTGACGCTAAAGATTCTCTGTCATTGACATACCCGCTATTTGATTTGGATTTATAATCCTCCAGTGCAGCTTCATTTAAAATCCAAACTTTCCCAAATCTTTCAGCATAAATTTTCTGATTTCTGCAAAGGTTTCGTACTTGTTGAGGTGTCAAATCAAGTTCTTTCGACGCTTCTTCGACTGAATATTTGGTACTGTCCATAGTTTCTTTTAGGAAAATATTTTAGGTACCCAAGGTAGGTATTTCTTATAAATTTACCAGTAATTTTTAGACAAGTTGGAAAAAAATTATGGTGCTATTTTACATAATAAGCTCCTCGTGATTTGCAATCGCGAGGACAGATGAATGAAATTTGCAATTCCAATTGAAGGGCTAAAACCAGGATTACAAATCCTGATTATCTGGATTCGCCATTGCAAATGGCGAATAGCAGCTCCTTGTGATTTGCAATCGCGAGGACAGATGAATGGAATTTGTAATTCCAATTGAACGCATCTGCCAAGAACTAGGATTACAAATCCTAGTTATCTGGATTCGATACCGAGTATTCGGTATCGAATAGAAGCAATAGCCTAAAAATCACCCCTTGACCTTTTTCCAATAAAAATACCCCAAACCCAGCGTGCTGAGCAAAAAGATAAAGGTGGTCCATTCAAATATCCTTTTATCGGATTTCTTTTCTGTTACTTGAAGGTCTTTTTCTTCAAGGGATCTTTTGAGCATGGCTATCTCTCTTTCTTGCTTTTGGGAAATGAACTTGTAATCATTCTTTTCATAGGTGATCTCTGTTTTTTCGATTTCACTCATTAATCGCAGTTCCTCCATAATCTGATTGTCCTTCTGAATGATGCGCTGCATCCACTCATGGGAATCGATCATGTCTTTCTTGGTCCTGTTTCCGAAAATCCCCGTTTGTTTTGACTCCGAAGCTTTCCATTGTCTGTGCATACTTTCCCGTTCCTCTATCATCCTATCCAATTTTGCCTGAGCAAATGCAATGGATGGAATTAAAAACAACAGCACTAAAAGGTATCTCTTGAACATGTTTTCTAAATAATTTTGATTTTTATTGAACATAACTGCAAAATGAATTGAAAGACTCTTGCCGTAGGTTTAACTTTTCAAATCAAATACCAATTATGACGTAATTCTGTTAGATATTACCGGAACAAACATACCTTTTCAAAATACATGCCGAAAAAATAAATGCTACTTTGACTTCAATTTTTTGTTATCCCTTCTTTTAAAAGCTCCCTTTTTCCTTTTGTTGTGAGTATAAAAATTATATAGAAAATTGATGGCAAAAACGAAAATGGTCAAGGGCACGAACATATCAGGCAGCATGGTCTTTATTCCCAGCAAGATTACAAGGGAAGCTAGAATACCCGATTTGTAAGTAGTATGGCTTTCCGGATATATTTTTCCAACGAGGTACAGACTCAAAGATTCAATAACTATTGTCAGGATGATCAAATAAGTAAGCATATCCCGTATGGTAGCGTCATTGGACCAAACCACCCAAGCAAGCCCTGCGGCAACCAATATCAAACTTGCTGATTGTATGGAAGTATTCAGTCTTTCTTTCATGGGATTGGGGGTTATTGATTGGCATTAAGTTAAGGTAAATATTCAATCAGACCAAATCCCAATTCGGAGGAGGTATGAAGTTAGGTTAGAAGCGAGAACCGAGAGATTAGAAGCGAGACCTTTCTGCCCTCCGGAGAGAGAGTCGAAAACCGAGAATCGGGATTAAAAAACAAAGCCTATTCCGGTGGATATCAAAGAACCAAAAAAGTTGAACTTTTGTCAAAAAATTTCTTGTTCATTTGGGAATTAAATGATCAGATTGATGGATTTACAATACCCCTTGGAATTGGTAGGAACATTTGTATTTGCGATATCGGGTGCACTTGCCGTCAGAGACCGGGAACATGACCTTTTTGGTGCAGGGTTTACAGGATTTATTACGGCCATAGGCGGAGGTTCGCTGAGGGATGTGCTATTGGGCTCCTATCCTTTGGTCTGGATAGGTGATATTCATTTTTTGTATGCAATTTTTCTTGGGGTTTTGGCTGCATTTATATTTCCAAGAATTTTACTAAAGCTCAGGAAAACCATGTTTTTGTTTGATACTTTAGGAATTGCATTCTTCACTGTACTGGGAGTAGAAAAGTCGCTTAGCCTTGGTGTAAGGCCCGAAATTGCAGCCATCATGGGGATGTTTACAGCAGTCATGGGAGGGGTTATTAGGGATACCTTGACCAATGAAATTCCCGTTTTATTCAGCAAGGAAATATATGCCTCTGCCTGCCTGACAGGAGCTATTCTCTATCTGGTTTTAAATTATTTGGGATTGGAGAGGGATTATAATTTATTGATTTCCATTGCAGTCATCATCAGTATCCGGTTGATTGCTGTCAAATACAAACTGAGTTTACCAAGGTTGGATTGAGTGTTTCTAAACTCAATTCAAGGATGGGTTTGGCGGTTAAAATATTTAGAATTAATTTGACGTTATAGTTCATATTTCCCTTCTCATGAAACGATTCATAGTTGTTTTTTCTTTGGTGTTCTTTTCCTCCTGTCTCAGTGAGGATTTGGCAGAGGTGGAAGAAATCATTTCTGAAAATCCAGGTGAAACAGAAAGTTTAGATTTCTGCGAATTTGACCTTGCGGATGTAGAAGGAGATTTTAGCTTGTTTACCACATGGGAGTTTGTTGGATTCCAACATGTCACCACCAAGAAATTTGACAAATTGACCTGTATGGCCCGGGCCTCTGATTTATCCCAAAAGGGAGAAGTATTGGATGACATGCAAAAAATCATACTTAAACTAAGCGAAGACGGGAAGTCTGTTGCCTGTGGAGAAGGGCTGACATTTCAGGTTGAAAGCATTTCAGCAAGTTTTAATGGCTGCTACCAAGAAGGGTTTGACGGGATTGCTATGCATATCCTTGAGGAGTCTTTGGAGTTTTTTCCCGGGTTTAACACCCTGCCTGTATTGGCATTCAATGAACATTTGATCAATTCCCTGAACAATGCAAAAGTCTATCATATAGAAAGCAACAAAATGTTTCTATATGGAAATACAGCAAATGAAAGGTTGGTGTTTTTGGCTTTAGAGGAAGATTAGACTGACGGCATTTTTAAAACAAAGGAAATGCTTTGAGAATTTTAAAGCTTCTCACCGCAATACTTACAGTAAGCTGCATCCAAGTCGTGTTCCGATTGGTGGCATGACTTACATTCTTTTCCCCTCCTTCTATCTTCTTGAAATTTTGCAGATGTCAATTCTGAAGTTACTATCCCGGTAGGGACCGCAATAATGGCATAACCCAGTAACATGATCACTGAGGCGAAAAATTTGCCCCAGGGTGTGATGGGTGTGATATCCCCGAACCCAACTGTGGTGAGCGTGACAATGGCCCAATACATGGACATACCGATACTAGTGAATCCATTGCCCGGTCCCTCGACAATAAACATAATCGTTCCCATAATCAACACAATGGTCATAACAGAACCCAAAAACAGTTGGATTTTAGTCTTGCTGTTTTTCATGGCAGTTTTCAGGGTCTCTGCCTCCTTCATGTACCTGCCCAACTTTAAGATCCTGACAACCCGCAATAACCTCAAACCCCTGATGACTACCAATAGCTGCGTATTAACCAAAAACAGACTTAAAAAAGTCGGGATTATAGCCAACAGATCCACGATGCCATAAAAGCTAAAAATATAACCCAGCTTTTTCTTGCTCAACCAAAGCCTCAACCCATATTCAATCGTAAACAGGATGGTAAATACCCATTCCAAAATTAAAAATTCACGATGATATTTAATGTTGAGACTTGGTTCTGAATCCAGAATTACCACGACCAAACTCGCCAAAATCAAAACAAGAACCACTAAATCAAAATTCTTTGAAGCCCTATCATTGTGCTCAAAAACAATATCGGCTAACCGGGATTTGGAAGGGAATAAAGGCATAGGTCAAATTATTAAAGTTTGAAAATACAATTTTAAATATGCTATCCCAACAGCTAAGGCCTTTCCAACATCATAATGCCAGGGTTATTATATTATTAGGTAGGAAGTGTTTCACTTAACTTATTGTTTCAGATTTATAATACTTATTGCCTCAATGAATTAATCCATCTTTCCCATTGATTTCAAAAAATTATCTTCCTGTTTTTCAACCCGTTAAATAGGCGAAATTAAAAACCCTCAAAATTATTTTTCCCCTTGCTTGACAAGAATTTTTTTCTGACTAATTTTCTCGCTCAAAATAAATCCTCTATGAAAAAAATCTTTGTGCTGGCATTATTTGCCCTGCTTTCACTCCCACAAATTTCAAGTGCCCAAATTGAAAAAGGTGGAAAAATCATTGGTCTGAACGGATTGTACGCAAGGTCAAATCCAAAGGGTTATAGTAATAATGAATCCATAACCCAATCAAACGGAAACCTAACAGCCTATCAGTTGCACTTGGTAAACGATGGATTTGCCATTGGTTATTTTGTAGATTTTCGGGGAAATGCATATAAAAACAAGAATTCCAGTACAGGTACAGACATATTCTATAAAACCAATGTTAATAGTATAAATCTGGGACCATCATTCAGGTATTTTTCATCCATTGGTAAATCAACTTATTTTTATCCGGAACTGTCCTTAGGTGTGGGCAGAAATTGGACAGGTTATGAACAAAGAAATAACAGTAACACAACTAAAGAAAGCTCCGGAAGTACCAATTTGCTGGGTGAGTTCAGTTTGGGGATTGCCCATTTTTTTGGACCAAATGTAGCCATTGATGGAAAAATCGGTTACGGCAGGGCGGGCATTTTAAACAGTAATGGAAATACCGGTTTAGGGGCTTTAGGTGCTCAGATTGGGTTGTTGGTGTTTTTGAAAAAAAAGTCTGAATGAAAAGGATAAGCTTCAAATTAACCTGAAATAGAATTCCACTTCATTAATCGGAACATCAATGAAACCTACAAGGACTTTTGCAGGTCCTGTAAGCCTCCGAAGGTTAAGAAAAATTGAATTAAAAAATCAATACTCACCCATATCTATTACCTATTCATTCCAAATGATTCCAAGTCTTCATTTACACTTTTACCATCCACAAAATCAAAGTGAAACTATCATACTTAACTTGTTAAAAATTGCTTTATTTCCTCAAGATTAGTCCGATTGATTTCCCAAACATCTTATTTTCCTTTTATGTCAGGCTTTGTTTCAATATCTTTGTGATATGTAAAGAACTGAACATATTTTTTTGATTATACCGGTTAGTTGGGATAATTGCTTTTTTAAGCTATCGGAATATCCTTCAAAATTTACTGACCTGGTATTCATGTGTTAACAGCACAGGAATTCACCATAATGAAAAAAACTATGAATACACCTCAAATGGAACAAATTAACGAGCTGCAAGAAGAAGATCAAACACCTGTCAATAATAAAGTACTGATTGCCTCATACCTTGATGATGAATCTCTGACCGGCACAATTATGGACTCAGGAGTGGAGGCGGATTGGATATATTTGGAAAAAAAAGAGGAAGACATAGAAAATGTTTTCAATTTTTTGACTTTAAAGCCCGCCATTAACGAAGCTACGCAAGAAGAACATGGGTTGATTATCGGCGTGGAACCAAATTTTGAAAGGATTGCTTTGGCGGTCAGAAAGTATAAAAGAGGCGCATTTGTGGTATTGAACAGTCATCAGGTGGCTGCCATTTTATTAAAAATCTGGATGGATTCGGATAAATATGAAAACCTGATCTGTGTCAAATCCATTCATACGTCTGATCTGATAGAGTACATGGCCATCAAATCAGGATTGAACTGTATCAGTGAAATCATTGAACCCGGAGAATTGAAAGATGCTATCAGGGAAGTACAGAAGACTGCTGAAAATGAACCCATTTGTGGTTTCAATATTGATCAACAGGTTTTTCATACCGATCTTGAGTTTTCGGATATCATTATTTCCATTGCCCAGAAAGAAATTGAATTGAGGGAATCAGGATTGACCTTATTTGACTATCTCCTGGAAATTTATCAGGAATTCGGATTTTACAAAGAAAAAACCATAGCAGTCGATATCAGTTCAAAAACCCAAAAAACGCATCTTCTTTCCATCATGGACAAAATCAGGAAGAACCCTAAATACCTGGAGTCCATTTTTCCCCTGAATACCATTACAGACTATAGAAAAGGAAGCAAAATCAGCATCATGACCGATAAGGTCAACTCCTTCACAGGAAGCAAGGAAAATATCCTGACAATGGAATCTACCAACAATCTATCAGTTACTTTTGCCCCTTCGGACACCAAAATGACCTACTATATCAGTATCAAGGGTGGGGTGACCTCAAAAGAAAAATACGCGGATAAAAACAAAGAAATGGATGAAGAAATTCTCAAAGTGATTCAGATGCTGAACAGGGGGAATCTGTGATTTGAGGATGTGCTTCTAGCTATTAGAGATTTTCCTGCAATTTGTAGGAAGATCGAAGTCGGAAGTAGGAAGTCACATACATTTAATGATTTATCCTTGAATTAAATTGAAATTAGACTATTGGCATAATTACATACTTCAATATTTAAAAACATCCCACTCTTCATTTGTCCAAAGCACCATTCTGTCACCGAAAACTTCGGAAGATTTAAAACTGAATTTATTTCTGATAAAATTCACTGTTTTTTCGCTGTAAAAGAATACATGGGTAGGATCGTTTTTATAATACCAATTTTCAAATTTAATTTCTTCCCTGTAGAGCAAAGTCATACAGATCAGTTTTCCATTGGGCTTTAACAGTTTTTTCAATGTTTCAAATTCTTTGCCGGGACTATAAAAATGTTCGATGACTTCACAGGAAACGATATAATCATATTGGATTTTAAGTGCAGTCTTGTCTGCTGCAAAAAACGGATCGTATTGATTTATCCGGTAACCCGAATCCTGTAGCACTTTTGAAATCACCGGGCCGGTTCCGGAACCGAAATCCAAGCCAATTGATTCAGCGGTAAAATTTTTCAATACATAATCTGAAATGGGAGAAGTGAAATTTTGATATCTTGGATCATTTACATCATTGTTGTGCCTCTCGTAATGTTTCTTTTCCTCTTTAGCGGAGGGCCAGAATATACTGTCCATCAACCGGGCATCACAGGTATTACAGGCAAAATATTTTTGACCCACCCTTACGGTCAGTTTACTATTGCAAAGTGTACAGTTCATTTAAAAATTTTTCTTTCACCTGTTGGATTGTCCCGGATCTTTATTTTTCCCTATTCTGTTCAATTTAAACTTCCACTTGGCCCTGGAGTGCTTGGGAATAGATCGCATAGATTGGAAAATGATCAAAAGTAACATCACCAAGGAAACAGGAAAAACAGTCTGAAAACCCCAACCCGCATCCAATATTATCCCAAAAAGAGCCGGACCTACCGCAGAACTCAGCACCATAATCGAGGTAAAAAGACTCCTGACCGTGCCTATATATTTTTTGCCAAAAAACTCTACCTGCAAGGCTGCCACTATCGCGTTGCCAAAGCCTACAGAAATCCCCATCATCACCATATACACATACATGGCCCAAGTGTTGGGAACCAACCAAATCACCATCAATGCTATAAAATAAGGGATAAGGTAAAAAGGGAAAAATGTCCTAGCGCTGTATTTGTCGATCAGCGGCCCGGCCGTCAGGATGCTTGTAGAACTTGCTATTGCAAAAGCAGTCAAGCCGCCCGCAATAATACCCGGATTCCATCCTTTGAATTCCACTATGGGAAATTGGTAGAAAAACAGGCCTGTAATGGCAAATGGGATAAAAAAGATATTGGGTGCCAACAGCCAAAATTCCTTAGACCGCATGACATCCCTTTGCCGGACTTTATCTATCTTTTTTTCTTCGGTCAAAGAATCTACCTCTTCATCTGACTCCGGGACCAAATGTTTTGGTTTGACTGCAAATAAAGTAAATACGGTGACAACAAGAGATACCAATGCAGCATTCAACCACAATGATTCCCTCCATCCGATTTTTCCAATGACTACCAATATGAGGGCGGGAAGAATTGCCTGTCCCAATGGATGGCCCAAAGAAGCCAAACTGATGGCTTTTCCACGGTTCGCTTCAAAATACCGGGACATGGAGGTAATGGAAATATGGGAAAATAAACCCTGTCCCGCCAATCTCAACCCAAAAAATGCAATCGGTACATACCACCAAGCCTGGGAGAAACTGAAAAACAACAAGGAGGCCACAAATAGGGCAGTGGTGGCCAAAGTGAAGTTTTTCAAAGGAACCGTATCGATCAGCTTGCCAACTTTAGGCAACATTGCGGCACTCACGATTGTGGCAACTCCATAAAATGTACTGATCAGCCCATTGGAAAGCGTAAATTCCTCCATGATAAATGGGACATATAGCGCCAACAAAAATGTCTGCCCAAAACTTGATAAGGCTGTCATTATAATCCCAAAAATGACCATAACGGTGTTTTTTTTTAAAAACGCTAGGTAGTTCAAAGGCCGATAGATTGTGGGAAAAGAAATTCTCTATATCAAAAACAAATCTACAATAAATTATTTCCCTTATCTTCTTGAGGCGCAGTTTATGCAATGATTACTTTCCGGCAGAAACAATAGGCGGTTAATATTGATTTCATTGCCGCATCGGATACATTTCCCAAACTCAGAGGTTCCCGGTTTGCCCAACCAATTGTTTTAAAAAAACCTAATTTAATTTTAAAACAATCGATTACGGAAACAAATAATGGACTCATGTTTTAAATATGGAGGTTAATTTAGAATAAAATTCTGTTTTTGATCGAAAAATGTTAATTTTGTGGTCT
>NZ_JBGTCA010000368.1:0-21479 GCF_041749095.1 Aquiflexum sp.
TTAAAAGCAGTATTGAATGCAGTCTTTGAACTGAATCCTGCTTCGAATGCAATTCCGATCATGGAAAGATGGTTTAACTTTTCATCCATCATCAGGTTTTTGGATTCTTCAACCCGATAGCCATTGACCAACTCGAAAAAATTCTTCCTCAAGCATGAATTTATAGCCTGAGATACGATATAAGGTTGTTCTTCAATTTTATCAGCAACATCTTTCACGGATACCCCTTCTTCACGAAAAAATTTTTCAGTCTCCATCAAATGGATCACTTTTTCAGTAACCACTTTTAGATGTTTTACATCTTCCTCCAGGCTTGGTTTATTTTCCATTTTGGGGGAATCTTCCAGATTTCTGAGCTGATAAATCTGGGGAGACAATTTTCCTTTGATTGTAATGAAATACATAAACATTGTAAAGGCAAGTATGCTTAATATACTAGCAGTATTTGAATCAAAGCTCCCAAATCTGGAAGAAATCACGCTCAGCAAAAAATCAAAACTTACAATAAACAGGAATCCGAAAAATAATTGACTAACCCATTTTAACCCTACTTTATGCGTGCTGGATAAGTTCTGTAGCACTTTGGTTTTATAATTGTGGAATTGTTTGAATATTAACTTGAGATAGAATAAGAAAATGATGATAAACCAAATTTGGTTGATAATAACCCATTGCAAAGAACTGATAAACCCATTTGACCTGAGCATCAAACTAATGTAGATAACAAGTAGATCTATTGGAACCAATAAAAATAGAAGGAAGTACTTCTTTTCAGGAACCTTCTTATAAAGACTTTGTATATATAGGATCAACAATATAGGAGCCACCATCCTAAAACCAAAATAAAGCCTTTGGAAAGGTGAATCAACTAGTTCTAAAACCTGGGGACCTACATACAAGTAAACCAGGGAAAATAAAAATAGACTTAAAATTCGGTTGGCAATTTTATGCTGTTGGGGATAATTCCAAATAATTACTCCTAATATTACCCCTTGAATTGCACCAAGGTAAATGAGGGTTTGGGCCATGTCGCTCTTTAACAATAACTGGAAGTTTTCCAGATCCATTTGGTTCTTGGTTTAACACCGATCCGGATATGCATTGCTTTGAATATAAAGGATATGGAGATAAAATCATAAACAAAAATAGATTTATTAGTTTATTTTTATTCCTCTGCCAGTTTTAACTATATCATAACTAATTTCAACAGCTCTTCCAAATTTTCTTGGGAATAAAACTTGAATAAAGGTTGTAGATTAAAGTGAATATGGGTTTAATATGAATTCTTCACAAGCCAAAAAATGAATTGTCATGATATTAATTTAGAGTTTATTTAAAAGTAGAAACCAAGTTAAAGCCTCAAGGCCTACAGTTTGAGAATCACCTTGGAGGCTTGTTGAGTTTAATTTGCAGTTTTCGATTAATTTTGAGCTTCTAAAACATTTCCTATCTCATTTTTAATCCAATCCTCCATCACATCCTTGGTCTTCTCTGAAAATTTCAAGTCACTCCAAGCACTTTTGTAACAAAATGGCGATGTTTTAAAACTATGATTTTCTCCTGCTGCAATGTGATAGGTAAAATTATCAGGAAGTCCCTTTGGGTAAAGCGCATTCAGATGTTCCATACTCCAATCAGGGTTGACCAATCGATCGTTTTCGGCAAAAAGCAACAAAAGAGGTTTTTTGATATTTAATAGATACTCCTTTGGGTCAAACTTCCTGATGACCTTCAACTGCTTCCAGTCTTCCTTTAAAGGTAAAATTGAAACTATAGTAAGATCTCTATTTACTCTGCGCTTGGCCTTTTTCAAAGCACTTTCGGGATCAAGGTCATCATTGCAGATAAACCCACTTTGGTAATCATTGACCAGTTGCTTTTTGACATTAAAGGTGGGGCCTGCCATACTTACACCTCCTGCAAAAGTTTCAGGATATTCTGACAGACAAATCTGTACAATCCAGCCTCCCTGACTATGTCCAACCACATAGATTTTCTCTTGGTCTATCTGGGGAACAGTCCTTAAAAATTGGGCGGCATGCATCGCGTCCCTGGCCCGCTGTTCAAAATCCGCTTTATACCAGACCCCTTCGGATTCCCCTACTCCACGCTTGTCAAAAAACAAAAATGCTACTTTCTCATTCTCAAATGGCCTTTCTAAAAAGAAGTCCAGAAATCGTTTATAATCTTTGGAATAAGAACTGTGCCCTCCTGATCCTATCAAAAATATGATGGCCGGTACTTTGTTATCCTCCACTTGGGGCAGTATCAATTTTCCTTTTAGAATAGCATCATCACTTTCGAACTGTACCGAAATCGAATCTTTGGAAATCGCAATACCAAGATTGATAGTAAATGCAAAAAGTAGTAAGGTCATTGTTGAAGTTTTCATAGGTAATATGGTTTTGTAAGTTTTGGATCAATATATCTTCTAAATGTAATTGCTTTGATAATCCATGACTCATTTTAAATTTCCAGACCATATAGTCGAAAAAGATATCTGATAAAGTCTAATTCTTGCATTGGAATACTCTTTTCCCAAAATACTGCCATCTCCTTACTTTGAATTTTAAAAAAGCCTAAAGAAAAAGTTTTTAAGAGCCCAATGATGATCAGTAATTTAAAACCGTTTTTGATTTCATTGTCTTTGCTTGGTGTATTTGATCTGTGCTTTAACATGCCCCAAAATTACAACAGCAGATTCTTGGAATGTTCAGGTTTGAAAAGTGGAACTTATTCGGTTAAGGTTTGGGGGAAATAATCCGAAAAAATGGATTACGCTTATGTACTTGGATATTCAAAACCTAAAGTCCCATCTGATTATCCATTGGCAGGTTTTTATGTGAAAAATAAAGACATCTCTAAACTTGAAAACTACCACGGAATAGATTATTCAGGAGGAGGTGTTGTGGCCTCAATGGAGAACCTTTTGAAATTCATAAAAGCTCTGGCCGGAAATCAATTAATAAATAATAACACACTGTCGATCATGATGGAGGACCGGAAATCATTATGGTTATGGAATCTATATGTTCAAAAAAATACCATTGATTTTACCGGCCTTTATGGATTGTTGGGGCAGTGTAGGTGCTACAGGTGCCTTTATGTTTTATCATCCGGTAATGAATCATATATCATTGGGAATTTCAATGATCTTGCCTATAAGACCAAAGCTATTCAGTTTATGTTGTTCAAAGTGGTAAAGGAGTTGACTAAACTCAAAAGTTGATGATACCAAAATTGACAAAGGACTTTAAATCAAAATCAAAAGAAACCAAATCAGAAGGATAAAGGGGACAATTAAAATCAAATCTTTATTGATTTTTGAGGCTGTAAATAGTCCGCAGGCCACCAAAAGTTCCTTCTCTAGTGATTCCAAATGATGAAACTGTAGATCATCCTCCATTCTTTCTATTGATATTTTTCCCTGTCTCAATACCCAGTTCCCATTGATAAATCCTCTCAGGGAAAATTGAAAAGGTCCTTCCTCAACCAGATTGATTTGGGCCATGTTTCTAAATGCATGTAAATGTATATACCCTATGGATTTCCCCTTCCTATAGATCCTAAAGGAATTTCCGATATAATCAATGGCGTGAAAGGTGTATAACTCTTGCCCGGAGAAGAATGCGGAATTATTCAAGAAAGACAATTTCAATGTCCCAATTATTCCCCTACCGTCTGACACATAGGTGATGTCTGAAAACAGATTTTTTCTTTGGATTTTTAGGTTGCTTTTATAGCGCATAATTAATCATTCAAATAAGAAAAACCTTCCTTTTCGAACGCATCTTATTAAAATGAACTTGAAAGGAAGGTTTGATGTGGCAGTTTAATTCCAGTTGGTTTTTCAAAAGGATTAAATTCTTGTGGTTTACAGTGTCAAACCTAGGTCAATTTGAAATATGGATTGTTCGTCTTTGGAAAACCGAACCCATTCTAGACACTTTTTGCAAATTCCTAGGAAACAACCACCTCAAGCCCTACCAACAATTTTATAACACAGAGGTAACATTAATAATCTGTTCATTAAAAATGCTTCCATTAGTTTGCGGAGTATTTATTCATTTCAAAATTTCTTTCATACATGAAACAACATTTACCTAAAAATTTACTTACGGTCGCTTTAATGGTCTTTGGGCTATTAAATATACAGGCCCAAACTCTCGCCTCCTGGAATTTTGCCGGGGAACCGGGCAATCAGGAATTTACTTCCGGGACAGGCAGTGCCAATGTCATTCCATTGAACTTTACCCGGGGAGCAGATATTACTGCTACCCTTGCGGGTAATTCCATCAGTTCTGCTGGCTGGGATTCAGGAGAAAACAGGTATTTCAGTTTTGGAATAACCATTGATGAAGGTTTTCAGGCCAAACTTTCCAAATTGATTATTGGAACCCGTTCATCAGGAACAGGTCCGGGAGAAATGGCTTTAACCTATAGCTTGGATGGTTTTACTTCCAATCTTGCGACATGGGTGCAGATTGGTACTAATTTTAATAACCAAGAAATTGACCTGTCCGCCTTGCCCCTATTGTCAGAAAATATTGAATTCAGAATTGTAAGTACAAGTAATGTTTCAGCAAATGGCGGCACAGTCGCCACAGCAGGAACCTTTAGGGTCACTAATTTTTTTCCGGGTGATTTGGCAGTGAGTTTAAATGGGGAAGTAAATCCTATTGATGTTTCAGATCCGGAAACAGCAGTTACCCTTGCTCAGTGGGATTTTTCTGGACAGTCTGGAAATCAGGAATTCACTACGGGTACAGGAAGTATAAATGTTGATGCGAAAAATTTCGGAAGAGGTGCAGGAGTAATACCTACGCCAGCCAATAATTCAATAAGTGGCTCCAGTTGGAGCACCGAAGCAAATGACTATTTTATTTTTGGAATTACAATAGAACCAGGATTTGAAGTGGAATTGGAGAACCTAGTGATCGCAACACGTTCTTCAAACACCGGACCTGGCGACCTGGCTTTAAGATATAGTATTGATAATTTCGGATCAGATTTAGCTAATTGGACCAATACTGGGACAAATTTTTCCAATGAAACATTAGACCTTTCCAATATCGGCTTGATTTCAGGGGATGTAGAATTCAGAGTAGTAGTCACAAGCAATAGATCCGCAGCAAATGGAGAAGTACAGACAGCAGGAACACTAAGGGTAGGAAACTTCTTTGTTTCATCGGGTAACTTCCTACCTGTTCAATTTAATGGAACAATCAGGGAAATTCCACCTTTAGAGCCTGAGGTTATCCTCAATTATAATTTTACAGGTGAACCAGGAGATCAGATTACGACCGTTGCGGATTTAGTGTCAAATGGATTGACTGCACTAGATTTTGCTAGAGGTGCTGATATTAGCCCTTCAGGTGCCAACAATTCCATCAATTCCAGTGGATGGGATTCCGGGGCTGAAAGATATTTCACCTTCGGCTTTACAGTGGCTCCGGACAGATTGGTTGACCTGAGCAATCTCAAATTAGGTACAAGATCCTCCAATACAGGGCCAAAGAATCTGGCTTTAAGATATAGTGGTGACAATTTTACCAGCGATCTGGCAAATTGGGAGCAAATAGGAACAAACTTTAATAATCAGAATATTGACCTTTCAGGCCTTACCAATCTTTCAGGCGATGTTGAATTCAGAATTGTCAGTACCTCTGACGTTTCTGCAAATGGAGGTACTGTTGGATCAGGAGGTACCCTACGTGTTACCAATTTCTTCCCGGATAATGAGGGCGTTTCTTTTGTAGGAATTGTCAAAAACGCAGATGGTGTAATCGTACCAATTATTGTTCTTGATCCAAATACACTGGATTTTGGAATGGTAACCATCAATGAATCAGTCCCTGTTTTGACCTATGAAATTACTGCCTCTAACCTTACTGATGAGATCATCATCAATAGTGAGGGACCATTTACCATATCAGCAGATGGTGTTAATTTCCAAAACGCCATTACAATTCCTGCCGGTCAATTTAATAATCCTGTTTCGATCTCTGTAGCTTTGGATTCAAGCGTTCCAGGTTCTCTTTCATCAAATATTACCCATCAGACCAATGGTGCTGGTCCGGTGAATTTGACGATTACTGCCACGGTTGTTGATCCATTCAATATTTTCGAAGACTTCAATAGTTCATGCCCTGATGGATTGCCTTCCGGTTGGACTTCTGTTAGCATTTTTGGAGATCAGGAGTGGACTTGCACTGATTTTGGAAGAGCAGGAACCAATGAATTTGCAAATGCTCCATTTGGGGTCCAGATGAATGGATTTTTATCAGGCCCTGTTTTGAATGAGGATTGGCTGATTAGCCCCTCTTATAACCTTTCGGAATTTGACTTCCCCATTCTTACCTTCTGGTCGAGAGCAAACTTTGCTGGACCAAGATTACAGTTATTGGTATCCACAAATTATATAGATGGAGATCCTTCCGAAGCTGATTGGACTGTATTAGGTGATCGATTTGCAACTTCCAATACATGGACCTTTTCCGAAGAAATAAATTTGGTAGACTTCAAAAACAGCAATGTACGAATTGCCTTTAAATACAATTCCTCACCGGAAGAAGGTGCAACACGTTGGACTTTGGATGATTTCAACCTTAGAAACTCAGATGTTCCTCCCGCTCCTTTCTTGACCAATAATATTGGAAATGTGGATTACTGGCATTTTGGAATTATCCCGGTTGGAACAGTTTCTTCCGAAACGAGAACCTTTAACTTCTCCTTGTCAGATGCCCTGGAAAACCTGACGATTAAGGCCGGTCCAGGATTTGAGTTTTCCAAAAATGGAAGTGATTTCTTTCAATCCTTGACATATGATCCAATAGAAGCTGCTGCAAATAATACTGTCACAGTAAGGTTTGCGCCGAATGACATTGGAGCATTTAGCAGTACGATTGCTTTTGAAAGTGGAAAAATCATGGTCCAGAGAGGTTTTGTCACTGGAGCTACACTAGAAAGGGACAAAACTTTTGATGTGGTCACTTGGAATGTGGAATGGTTTGGTTCTACCCAACCTCGACAGGGTCCAAACGATGTTGACCTTCAACTCCAAAATGTCAAAACCATCATAGAAGATCTTGATGCAGATGTGTATGCTTTCCAGGAAATCACCGGTTTGGATAAATTCAATGAACTGGTGGAATTGCTTGAGGGGTATGATGCAGTGGTATCCCCTGCCGTCTCCCGAGGTCCTGATCAATTTGATGACGCCCAAAAATTGATTTTCCTCTACAAAAAAGAAGTAGTGGAATTGGTGAAAACAAGGGTGTTGCTCGAAGGAGTGAGTCCGGAAGATTTGGTTGGATATCCTTCCGATCCCGACAGGTTCTGGGCTAGTGGAAGACTTCCTTTCTTGATGGAAGTCAAAACAAATATCGACGGGGTTCAACAGAAATTCAACCTGATCAACATTCATGCGAGATCAAACGGTGGCGGTGAAAGTACTGAAAACCCACGGTATGCCATGAGAAGGTATGATGTCAATGTGCTGAAAGATTCATTGGACTTTTACTATGGAGATGTTCCATTGATATTATTGGGAGACTTTAATGATGATCTTGACGAAACTGTTGCAGATCAATTGGCTCCCACAGTAGGTACTTCAGAGACTTCATTTATCAAATACATCAACGATGCGGAAAACTACACTCCAGTTACTTTAAGTTTGAGCAATTCAGGTCTGAGAACATTCCCTTCATTTGAAGATGTAATTGACCATGTGATCATTTCCAATGAGCTCAATAACAACTGGCTGGAAAATTCAGAGAGAATAGTGGTGCCGTTTGACTTGATTCAAAACTACTTAAATACAACCTCTGACCACCTTGCAGTCAAAACAAGATTTAAAGTCTCATGCGATATTATATCGGGTCAGATTATCGGACCAAATGAAGTCTGCGAAGAAGAAGAATTCAATCTTCTATTTGTCGGAGGAGCATTTACCAACATCGTAGCTTGGGAGATTTCCACAGACAATGGCCAAACTTGGGAGGAAATTGAAGGTTCATGTGGTAAGGATGAAATAACAATTTCAGATATCAATGCTTCTGCTTCATTCAGGGTTTTGATGGAATCCAATTTATGTTTTGCATATTCAGAGGTTTCTGAAACAGCATTAATTGAATTACCACAACCTGTCATCTATTTCGAAGCTGGACTGCTGAATACCATTGAAGGAGATTACACCTACTATTGGTACAAAAACGATATCCTAATATCTACCACTACCGTCAATGCCACAAGGACACAGGGTGCCGGTAACTATGAGGTAGTCATAGAAAATGAGTTTGGTTGCCAATCAATATCTGAAACGTTTAGGTTCCCCCAACAAATCAGAATTGGATCGGTACGGGTATTCCCTAACCCTTCCAGTTATTTGGTATCAGTTATTACCAAAAACATCGAAGGCTTGGTCAATGTGGAATTACTTTCCTCTACAGGATCAAAAATTTCCAATCAACTCACAAATGAGGGATATGTTGAATTTGATGTGTCCGGTCTGGCGAAGGGTGTTTATCTAATAGTAATCACAGATAAAACCGGCCAAAGTACAGTCGAAAGACTTTTGGTAGACTAAAATAAAATTTCTTTAGATCACAATACCAATAGAAGCTGTTCCAATGGGACAGCTTCTTTTTTTGCATCAATTTATTTTTACTTTAAATTCCAATTCTTACCACAAAAAATAAAAACCCAAAACTATTCATGAGCTTCCCAAATTTTGTATTTAAGTCTGAATTTTTTTTATAAATCCAAACAAGATGTAGTGATATATTTGCTTAAAGTTGATTGGTTTTTTTGGTCTATATTTCTGCTACTTTTCCCATCTTATTTTATTGGCATTTGATTTCGAGGTTTACCACATTGAATTTCTGATCTCTAGTACTTTATTTAACCATTTTTATAGGTATTGGATACTATAATAAAGACTCTATATTTAAAAAAATACCTGCGGATGAACAAATATATGATTTATTACACTTTTTTAAATACTGGTTCTGGAAAATATGAAAACCATGAAGAAGTAATGGAAAGCCTGTCATTGCCAATATTTGAAGAGGTTAAAAACCATTTGAAAAAGAAACATCGCCAAGGAAAAATTGGTGTTTTCACGTGGTTTGAAATAAAGGGTTAATTATAAATCTGAAATTATTGATATGATACCATATTTTTTTATATCCTCAAAATCTGTTTTGAGTTTCTTGACCAATCGATGCTGCACTTATGTATATGGGTTATAGGAAAACTCATTGGGATTCTTGTCAATTTGAAAGGCGGATTCTAAACCATACAGATTTTTCGGGGTAATACCTTTTGTAAGATTTTTTACTTTTCTTTCTCGATTGAATAATGGCCGATATTGTCCGTCCAATAGGTAAAATCTGCATCTTGCAGATATTCATCAATGGATTTTCCTGTAATTAACTCAATGATATGAGATAACACAATCAAATCTGACCTGCCGAGAATGTGTGATGCAACCTTTCCTGTCCTTGGGGTATCTTCTTTACTAGAAAGCCTGTTAATTATCTCAACTTTATCAAAAATCAGTATGTAGAATCGCTTCACCACTAGTGTTCCGGTTATGTTCAATTTAATAAACGAGTATATGAGGATTATTAAAAATGTTTTTAAAGTTTTGGCGCTGATTATCATCTCAATAATTATTTCATTGGGCATATTATGGCTGTGGCCTGAGCGAACCCCCGCCATAACCAAGAGTGACAATTCAGTAGCCAAAATAGATTACATTAAAATTGGTGATGTTGAACAATGCGTGTTAATAAGAGGACACAATACCAATAATCCTATCCTTCTTTTCCTGCATGGAGGACCAGGTATGCCTCTGATGTATCTAGCTCACGAATTTCAAAGACCTTTGGAAGAAAATTTCACAGTTGTTCAGTGGGACAGACGGGGAGCAGGTAAAACTTACGCGAGAAATAAACCTTCGGTTGAAAGCATAAACGTCAGACAAATTCTGGATGACGCATATGAATTGATTGACACTTTAAAAAACAGGTACAACCAAAAGCAAATTATCCTTGTCGGTCATTCTTTTGGCACATATTTAGGAAGTATTATGGTGACTGAAAAGCCTGAGTTGTTCAGTCAATATGTTTCTGTTGGTCAAGTAGTTGATGAAAAGAAGGCAAGAATTTTACAAGAAAGATTTATAAGTGAACAGGCGGATTTAAAAGGAAGAAGTGAAATAATAGAGGAGTTAAATAAATCCAACAACTCAAACCTTGAAAATTGGCTCTTTGAATTTGGTGGAGAGTTGAAAAATAGCAAATCTTTTTTTCCCTTAGTTTGGTCTGGAATGTGGGCTCCTGAATATACCCTACCAGAGGTATTTAAAGTCGCTGAAGCTTCTTCTTTCAGTTCTTCCAATATGAAGTATAATGTGTTAACAAACAGTATTTATAATGAAATAAGGGAGTACCAAATACCTGTATATTTTATTGCAGGAAAATCAGATTATACGACTCCACATGAGTTAATTTCTGAATACTATTTTTTGATTAACGCTCCAAAAAAGGAAATGATTTATTTTGAAAATTCTGCCCACTTCCCTTTTTTTGAAGAACCTTATAAATTTAGTCAGGTGATTAATAGTTTATTTATTAAATAAAATTCAGGAATTTCTTTTTAACCTAGGTCTCAAGTAATTAATAAAAAGTGGTTATACCTACCCAATCATTTTACACAAGAGAGGGTAATATCCCAAACGACTATAACATACTTAGGAAGATGCGAAATTCGTCATTACATAGGGGAAACTTGATTTAATCACTGAAAACCAATTTTGGGAAGCTGATCTGACTGATGTGCTTTTCAAAATTCCAAAATTTTAATGATTTCCTGACTTAAGGCTATATGTGGGCGTTTTCCATCTTTTAATTCATCTACATTGCTTAATACTACTATGCTAACATCATTTTCTTTAATAAAATAAGATATAGCATTGCCCCACCCTTCTTCATTTCCCCTTAAAGAGACGATGTTTTTATCTCCTATTGCTTTAACAAATAAACCATACCCGTATTCATTCTTATCAAAAGGTTCTTCTGATTGGAGTTTTATAATTCCTCTATTTAGGGTTTCCATTGACTCAATTGTTAAGAGAGTATTCATTGTAAACAACCTATTAAGTTTGACCAAATCATGAGCAGTACTAAATATACCTGTTGGACCTACATAACCATAATTCCGATTTTTGATTTTGTTTTTGGGTTTAAAATTAGGAATAACTTTACTTTGTTCTGAATCATGATATTGATACCAAAATATAGTAGAACCCATATCTAATGGGTTTAAAATGTTTTCTTGGATGAAATCTTCCCAGCTTTTTTGGCCCACCTTTTCTATAATCATCGCCAAAAGGCTATAGTTATTTCCGCTATAAATAAAGCCCTCACCTGGTCTGCTTTTAAGTGGGGATGAGAATATTTTGCTAATTGCTGCCTCTATGCTTTCTATTCCATCAGCTGCATAATTATTCGGTAAACCTGACTGATGTGTAAGAAGGTGGTGAATTGTAATTTCAGATGCTGGTACAGATTTTATTTTCCAGATACTTAGTGATAGGGTCATTAACATCAATCAACCCGTGATCGCATAATTGCAAAATTGCCACAGCAGTAAAGGCTTTAGCTATGGAGGCTATATTAAATAAAGTATTACTGGTAATTTCATTTTTTTTTCTTTTATCTATGAAGCCCGTGTTAATGGTTTTAACTATATTGTCTCCTTTTGCAATAACGATGGTGCCGTTGTACCCTTTATTTTCAAACTTTAGTACGGACTGCTCCAAACTCTCTAACTTTTTTGTATCAAAGGTTTGGGAAAATACAATCCCTAGCGGGAAGTAAATTAGCAAAATGCATAACAAAGTGATTTTTCTTTTCATGTTCCCGCTAGTTAAAGGGTGGATAAATTTTCTTTTTTAGGAAAGAGGATTTACCGTTATTATTAAAGCCAGAGAGGGCCGCTGGTTTGGTGCCCTTTTGATCACCATGATGACGGTCAGCTATCAGGCCGTCCGTGCTGCCACAAAAAATCTTGTCAAGAGTTTAAGGTCGGAGAAGTGAAGGTGCCCTAAAAAAGATAAGCCATGATATCATTTAGCGAAATGAAGAAATCCTTAAAAAAAAAAGATGGATGCATTGAACCTTGCCCTTCTTTCATTGCTGTCCTGTTTTGGGTAAATCAAAGTATTCATTAATTGTCTGATCAAGTCTTATACCTAACAATTTAAAATTTTCCTGGTTAGCTTTTAAGTCAGTGAACTTATCAATGATTGTACTTCGCTTGTAAATAATAAAAGTATTTTCGTTATCTGGATTAATTTTGTTCAGATCGATTTCTGAATCTGTATCCAAAAAGGAAGGAACAAAAGTCAATGCTACTTTATCCAAAAATAATTCTTTTCCAAGTTTTGCCAATACCATTTCTCTGTCTTGTTTGTTATATTTCTTTTCATTCCCATATACAAAATACACCTTCAAATATTTTTCTCTATTCTTGCTTTCTTTTTCCAAGAAGGTCAGCCACAGTTTAATCTCATCCCAATTCGGATTGTTGCCAACAAAATAGAGTATTCCGTGATACCAACCATATTTGCATATTGGGCAGGTTCTTGTCCCTTTGTCCGGACCCCAAGCGTGAAAGGGTATAAATGAAATAATGTCCTCACCGATATTTCTTCCTGAGTTTATATCATCTCTTGGTTTTTGTGGGTAAAAAGGAATGTTCAATCCAAGAATAATATTTCTTTCACCAATATTTATACCGTCTTTATGAACCAGTCGTAGGATCCCACTTCCACATCGGTTTTCCATTATATTTCTTTTTGCAGAAGTTAATAGTTTGTCATCATCAAATACAAAATCATCAATATAATATTCCTTGATCTCATTGGGTTCTTTTACAGTTATATGAATGTGGGCAGGTTCATCATTGGTTACATATGCTCCAGGTCTTACCGTATAGATGAAATATTTGCCCAGACTATCTGTTTTTACCCACCCTCGAATGTATCCATGTGTCTGTCCAAGATTGTTTGGTGGCATGCTCCTACTCTCATCCTCCTTGTGTAAATATTTTCCCTCTGGATTAGTTTGGTAATAATACAAAAGAACATCGGGTGCCGGAGTTTTCCCATCTAATTGATAAACAATTCCTGTAAGCAGGATTTTCTGTCCATTTTGATACCATCCCGAACTTGTATCGATAGAACTGATTATTTTAGGAATACCATAATATGTAAATTCACGATTTTCAAATGCACCCCCAATTGTTTGTTCATTGTTTTGGTTATTTTGTGCATAACAACCTGTAAAAAAAATGCAACACGGGAAAAGCAGCCAAATTTGATTATTTCGTTTCATAATTTATTTCTTCTATTTGTTTCAGTTCCTATACTCCTTCCCGTTGATGAAAATATCTCCGCCAAGCTCCTTCACTTCATAATTCATCCAACCATTTTTAGTTTTTTTCCAGCTTTCGATATGATTTTGGGTAGTTAAAATAGTGTCAATTGTTTTACCATCTCTTTGGAACATAAGCCTTTCCCAACGCTGGGAAGTAAAAACAATGGCACTGTCTCCATTGATTGTTATGCTGTCGGCAATATATTGATTACTTAAAGTCCTATCTATTATACTCCAGTCCCTAATCGTGTATTCTTTCTGCACTTCTCGACTAATGATTTCCCCACTTTGGTCGTAGATCACAAAGTCCTCGGGAATCAAGGACATATATAATTCAATGTCTTTAGTTGCGACAGCCAAAACACACCTGTCTAATTGGTGTTGAATTTCATCCCTAATTTGTGATTCCGACTCTGTTCCATTTGTACTGCAACCAAGAGCAATCAAGAAAAACGATAAATTCATTTTTCTTTTCAGCAATTCTTTCATATTAATATTGGTTTTAGTTTTAGAAATAATGATATTATGATAGAAGTATTAAAATGTTCACTAGAATTTGATTCCGGGAAATTTTTTTCCCAGTCAAATTTGTAATGGTTTATTACACTATCAGCAACAGGATTGAAAACCTCATGACCAGTGGAAGTGGATACCAGAAAACAATAAATACCTAAGATTAAATTTCGGGATTCCATATGGACGATTTATTTATATGCAATGATGTGCAAAAATCGCCATAAAGAATTTTTATCTACAGGTTAATACGATAAGAAGAGGTTATTCTTGTGTATCCTGATGGATTGCTTTGAATTTCTCTTTGAAAACTGACGAGTAATTCCTACTTAATCTCAGTTCCGTGCCGTCCGCCAAAGTTAAATCGTAGTCGCCATTGAGTCTTGACCTATAAGAATATACCTTATTGATATTTACAATTGTGGATTTATGTATACGGACAAAAATTTCATGATCAAGTTTTCCTGAAACAGACTTTAAAGTTTCCTTGTGAATGTACTTTTTCGCCGTGAGATGGATGTTGATATATGGAGGATTGGAAGAGATAAACAAAATCTCATTTGTATATATACTCATTCGCTTGTTTCCGTCTATGATTAAAAAGTTTGTGACGCACTTATTACGGTTTGTCGAATCATTAGGACTTGGAGTATTTGAGGTCCCAATAAGCTTTTTTTTGAATGATGTATAAAGGACAAATGGAACAGTATAGACTATGGCGAGAATTAAAATATATTCAGTCAATCCATAATGCAATGTCTGATAATAAGAAAAAGTGTGGTAATAGAAAAATTCGGATCCTAACCAAACAATTGCAGGGTAAGCAAAAAAGTGGATTACTATTGGAACCAATATACGTGGAATTAACCATTTCTTTTCCCGGCCTTCAGGCATAAAAAATTGTCCATAAAGAAGTGGTATAAACAGCAACCAAAAAGTACTGAATAAAAATGATTCTGATAAATAAAATGATGAATTATGAAATATTGAATTCAAAAAATCCAATCCAATGGTAAGGATTATACAAACTGTCAAGGTTATTAGAAGGAAAACAATCCTTTTCATTCGCAAAGAATTGAAATTAGCTGTCAATTTTTTTATCATTTTTTGATTTGGTAACCTGATAGATTAATACATCAATCAGGCCTTTTTTTCAAGGGCTATTCTTTAGTAGGCTAAATGTTGTGTGCAGTTTGTATGTTAATTTTTTCAATTAGTTCATGTCTATCCTGGATTAATCTTTGATTAGCTGGCACTTGATAATTGTTCTAGTCCGGAAGCGGTCCAATCAACTCAACACCATATTCTTGGCATGCTTTAATAATAACCGCATCATCTACAGTTGCTTCTGATGAAGGTAAGGATATAGCCCGGTAGAACTCTGCATGATGTGGAGTTGTCAGAATAAGGTATCGTACTACCTCTGAATCGATGCGGAAACCGTGTACAGTACCTTTTGGAATGTGGACAAATGCACCCGAAATGGCTCGAATTCCGGGCTTACCGTCAAGAAAGAATGTCACTTCACCTTCGAGAATGTAAAAGGACTCTACATCGTTATCGTGTTTATGTAGTGGGACACTTATACCACGTATTGACCGCTCTTCAACGAGGCCAAAGGCTCCGTCAGTGAGTGCTCCTGTAGCCAGAAAGTAAGTTGAGGTCTTCCCCATCCATCGCAACTCGCTCTCATAAGGTTGGTATATATATGCCTTGGTAGTCTTATTCATAATTCCTATGTATTTGTTTAAAATTGTGAAATAATTTGCGCTTAACTTCCTTAAAAGTATTAAATCTTTTCTAAGTAACTACTGCTATTCCTCAATCGCATCCCCCTCCCTTCACCACCAACCCCTCCAACTCCAAATCCCTCAACTTCATCCCGGCAAGCAACAGATTGTCAGACTCGATATATTCCTGACATTCATGGATCATGGCTATCAATTTTTTTGCTTTATCGATCCTTTCAAATGGAAAAGGATCAAGATTAGATTTAATAATCTTATTCAATTTCTCATTGATCTGCGCTTCCCTTTGTTTCAGTTCTGACTTTACTTTTATCACATCCATGATTGTCAATTATATTAGCATAATGAAGTTTATAATATAAACAATAATTTTAAAAATAGTAGAGAATGGATTATCCCCCCAAATCTGCCATCCACCTGAAATCATCTTCTGAAACTATTTTAATATCAAAGCCCTTACCTACCATCTGTTCAGCCTTCCGCTGCTTTGAACTCTTATCATACCCATTAAGCCTATATTCCGTTTGGAATCCCACGACCAAAAGGGTCGTTTGATGATTGACACCGTCTTGGACCCGGCATCCTGCTTCTGCTGCTATCACTGCCATTTCAGACCGAGGTTGGGATAAAGTCCCTGTAAATACCACCGATTCTCCGTACAAAGGACCATCCTGATTTCCTTCCATTTTATAGCTGACAGATTTTCCATTATAGGTCCTTGGGGTAATAGGTCTGCACATCAAAGATTCCCAATCTTCAATGGATTTCCCACTTTGCCTGATAGCCTCATAAACCACTTTCCCTGCCGAGATCGCATCTTCCAAAGCATCATGGGCCCGGTAACTAATTCCCAAATGCCGGGTAATATTTCCCAATCCATAACCTTTTTGTGAATATTCTGTCCAGTTCCTCCTGACAATTTTGGCAGAATCTATCCAAGTGACGGGTAGATAGTCTATAAGGTAATTCTCGCAAGCCCTGTTCAGGGCACATTTATCAAAGGGCATATGGTGGACCAATCTATGATTGGATACCATCATTGAAAGCTGTTCCAAAACCTCAGGAATCTTGGGGGCATCTTTTACAGTATCATGATCTATTCCGTGAACATTTACAAAAAACTGGTCAAAACATTGTTCCGGGTTAACATAAGATTTCCAGGTCCTGAGGATATTTCCATTTTCAAATTCAGCTACGCCTATCTGACAAATACTGCTATAATCTGCATTGGCTGTTTCCACATCAATCGCAAAGTAGTGGTTTTTCATGGGGTAAAAAGTTTGAAAAGCAAGTATAACCAATTCTGAAATATCAAAAAATACCCTAAACAGGGTATTTTATTATTAAGTACAATGCTATATTGATGGAATCCTATAGGGATAAAATTTTGACGGTTCACCTTCACCTATACAAAAGAAACCTATATAGGGGAAAGCAATGACCATGAAATGGTCGAACTTTTCAATAGCCCTCGGTAAAACCGGGGGAAAAAGTAAGAAATGTCAGGTGGCAACAACCCTGAAAGGGTTGAACTTATTGAGAATAGATTTACTTCCGACAGATATAATGGATAAAAAGAAAGTGATAAAAATGCAATTCGTAACTAGTTTTAATGGAATTTTAAATGTCAAATGCAATAGGCTAAGTAGATGTGGGAAATGGGCTATGACAGAGGAGAGAAGCCTCCAAAGAAGGAAAAATATATTGTTAAAAGAGTAAGTAAAATAGCAATAATTTGAAGAAAATAACTAGTCTTGTAATTGTTCAAACTTTCGAAATCATTTAAAACTAAATTGAACAATTTTACATTCTTTTTAAAATATTTAGTTTTAAACTTAAAATCCAAAATAAAAACTTCCTCTAAATTTTTATTTTGGTCAAAATTATTTGGATCAGGATTAAATAAACGAATTGATTCGGAAAAATGGAATTTTAAAATCATGTTTGATTCAATATCATTAAATACCCTTTCAGAAAATAGCTTAATTTGTGAGGAATACAATTTTAATTTTAGAAAATAAAAATAAACGGGAAAAAATCTGTAAAACCAAGTAGATTGATCTAATAGAAACTTGTTTAAATCTCCTCTCTTCTTAATAAGATCACTAATATTATGATCCAAAAACACGTTTATGGAATTCAAAATTCCTATGGAATTAATTATTCCTTCTTTCTCAATCTTTCTAATTTGATCAGAATTATAAGCACTATCTGAAAATTTTAAATCAAGAAAATAGTAGACAATATTTGAGGAGTTATTTTTGAAATCATTTGGTAGAATTACTATATCATCTTGATTTAAAAAATTCTTTCGATTATAGAAATCGAATAAATTAAATTTTTCTCCATCTTTTTCAAAAAGAACTAAGCAAGGGAAATCTATATCCTTTAAAAAATAACCATTAATAGATTTAAATGTATTTGCAATTTGATGTGATAAATCTGAAATCAAATTTTCCAAACAAACTTGAGATAAGCTTCCTAATGATTTTCCTCCATATGAATGCGATACCCCATTTTTTTGAAATTTAAATTTAAATCTTGTCACTTCCCATAAGATAGTATTATCCGATTCAAAAATCTTTTTTTGAATTGCCTCAAATACAGAAGAAACTTGCACTTCATAGCTAAGCACAAGGAAGGATTCTCCAATTTTATTATATCGTACAACAACAGATTTAATTAAATTATTGTTGGGTTTCCTCTTATTTGAAAAATCGAAATACAACAAGGTGCCAGAGGCGTTACCAGAATAGTTATTTAAAATCCCATCTATTTTATTGCTTAAAATTGAATAACCATCAAGATTATTAAAATAATCTGCATGATTAAAGTATTTTTTTAATATTTTATTTTTGCTTTTCCTTAATTCATCAATATTAAAAATTTCATAGAACCTTACTTTGTTTACTTTTAAATCTCCAATCTTATTATTATCAGTAAGAAAATTTTCATTAGAACCATTTGCCCAATCATCCTTATTATATTCTAAATCTTCAACAAATAAAATTTTTCTTTTCAACCATATTTGATGCGGCTTATACAGAAATGCAAATGAATCAAAATACGCGAAAATCTTTGAAAGAAAATAAAACAAAATCTTTAAAATTGAGTCTATGTCAAACAAAAACAATTTTATTTTTTCCTTGATAGTTTTATACCTTTTATCGTAAAAATAGAAATTCTTCATACCTTCTCACCCCCTTCCACTATCCTAATCTCCTCCTCCGTCAATCCATACAATTCATACACCATCTGATCGATTTCGGCATCAAGGCGGTTGATTTCGGTTTGGAGGGCGAGTGCTTTTTCTTTTTGTTCATTGAAATAGGCCATCCATTCTGCTTCTTCGGTCAGGCTCAACTTTACCTTGGCCTTCTTTAACTCCCCCAGAAACCCCTTGAAATCCAAAGTAGGCCAGTTTTGGAGTTTGGTGGAGATTTTTTCTATTGAAAACTTAGAATCAATTAAATTATTAAAATTAGTTTCAATTACGTTTTTCATTTCAGTGTTTTCTATTCTTGAATCTGATAATTCTTCAATTCTTTTTGAAATTCCCCCTTCATCTGTTTTTATTGGTAAATCTTTAAAATGTTGAAGCTTTAACTTGGGGAACAAATCATCAAACTCAGAATATTTAAACCTAAAATAGAAGGCCATTAGCTTTGATGAAATTATTCCAAGTACCCCTTTCGGGTTATAAATAGTTTTTTTTGAAAAGACTGCGATAAATACTGATTGGTCGGTAATGAACTTTTCTTTGACAAAAGCCGCTACTAATCTTTCACTAGGGATTTGTCTTAGAACAATTCTATCTCCGAAGAAGTATTTTGGCTCTCGCGGTTCTGCTAGCCATTTTCCATAGCTAATGAAACTATCAGAATTCCATTTAACTCTCCAGGGTGAAACATTTCGTCCCCTTAAATACGGAACAAAAGTTTCATCTTTTTTATAATTTGATTGATATGGGTCAGATTCTATAAATTCTTTTGTATGACCAACTCTTTTGTGATAAACACCAACTCCTCTTGCTATTTCAGTAAATGAATAGAGGGGGGTTGAATTCTTCTCAATTTTTTGAAGTAACTCATCAGTATTAGTTGATACATAAATATTAATAACAGAATTTGGTGAATCACCCCATTTCTTCTGAGGAAAAAATCCTGCAAACAAAAACTCTGAATTTATGCATTGTGAGATTTTAACATTGTCTTCTTGATGTTTTTTTGTGAAAAAAATAATTATAGTATCAACATATGCTGCCTCAAAAGTACCTGAGGGCATATTTACAATTTCTTTAATTGAAGACTTATTTAAAATAAATTTCCTGATCGGTTCAAGAAAAAGATTATTAGTCCAAGAATTTGGGACAATAAATGAAACTATGCCATTCTGATTAATTAGATAAAATCCTTTTTCCAAAAACAAAATGTATAGATCAATTTGATAAGCCGCAGATTCAAAACTTTTTGTCAAAAATGATTTTATCAAATCATTGAAGTTTTCTCCTTTACTGCTTACATAAGGCGGATTACCCACCACCACATCAAACCCACCTTTTGCGAAAACCTGTGGGAATTCTTTATTCCAGTTAAAAGCCAAATCCCCTGCTACTTCAGGATCATCGATCAGGGAATTGCCAACTTTGATATTGGAATTGAGGCTGCTGAGTTTACGTCCTTTTTTGGCTGTACGCAGCCATAAGGAAAGACGGGCGATCTGTACGGATTCCTCGTTGATGTCCACGCCGAAGATATTGTTTTCGAGGATATGGTTTTCCACATTGGGAAGGATAAGCGAGGAGTCGAAAAGTTGGGATTCGAGTTCATCCACATAGCGGTGCTCGGCCATTAAAAATTCCAGAACTTGATTCAGAAAAGCCCCACTGCCACAAGCAGGATCGCAGATGGTGAGTTGGAGCAGCCAAGTCCGATAGGTATCCAGTTTTTCCTTGAGCCTTTTGATGGTTTTTTTCTGCCTGCCTCTTTTCCCTTCTGCAAAGTCCTCATCGATAATCCCCAATTCGGTTTTTTTTTCAGTACATAACCTGCCCAAGGTATTGTCAACAATATACTTTGTGATGTATTTTGGGGTATAGAAAACCCCGTCCCGCTTGCGTTTGGTTTTGGACTTGTCCACCTCCTGACCTGCAAGTTGGGCACGAACATTCTCAATATCATTAAGACTATGTTCGAAAATATGTCCAAGGATATTGGTATCCACCTCTGACTCAAAATCGTACTCGGTGATTTTGCGAACATGTTTTTCTATGACACCGTCTGAAATTTGAAGTGTATCCAAAATCGGGTCAGGAGCGAAAAGACCACCGTTATATGCATGGATTTCAGCTTTATCTGGTCTCAACCTACCGGTATTGAGGTAACCAAAGTATAATTTGAACCTGTCATAGAGTGGGGTATAGGCATCCAGGTCTTTGAGACTGACCCACTGATTGACGATTTCCATAATGGAGTTTGGCGGGAGCAGTCCTTTGTCCTCCGCAAAAAAGATAAAGAGAAAGCGGTCAAGCAGTTTTTGGCTTTTCTTATAAAGGAGCAGTTCATCCATTTCAGGATTTTTGGCCACCATATCCTGCCAAAGTTCTTGTTTAAATGAAGAGTAATCGGCATAGAGTTGCTTGGTGATCTTTTCCTCTGCCAGTAAGGTTTCTTCTTTGATTTTTTTGGGAATGCCATTTAGGAGGTTGTCCTTTTGCAGAATCAGCCAAAAGAGCTTAAACTCTTCCAGCTGCATACCCAAAATATTGAACTCT
>NZ_JBGTCA010000369.1:0-3867 GCF_041749095.1 Aquiflexum sp.
AAATCTTATGATTATGAATTTAAAACCAATTAAAACAGAAGAAGATTACAGAGTCGCCTTGAAAAGATTAGAAGATATTTTTGATGCAAAAAGTGGCACTCCTGAGAGTGATTTGCTTGAAATACTAGGTTTAATGGTCGAAGATTATGAAAACAAACATTATGCGATTGAAGCACCTGACCCAATCGAGGCGATTAAGATTCGGATGGAAGAAATGCACCTTAAACAAGTTGATCTAATTCCTGAAATAGGTGGGAAAAGTAGGGTGTCGGAAATTTTGAACCGTAAGCGTAGATTGACTCTTGATATGGTCCGAAAATTAGCGACTCGTTTAAACCTATCAGTTAAATTGCTAATTATTGATTACCAACTTAACCGATAGGATCATTTCGCATTTAGGTAATTAGAAAATGGAAAAATTAAAGAATATATATTTACCAGGGAAAAATGATCTTGCCGGGTTTTGAGATATTGTTGGGAATGAATTTTTAACTTTGAATAGAATCAAAAGATATCCACTAATTCTTAATGTTAGCAATAACCTCTATAGCCATATCAGGAATTGCCGTAGGGCTGTTCACTTTGCTGTTGATTTTTAAGAATGAAAAACTAAGCAAACCTGAGAAATTGTTGGTTTTTTGGATTACGGCTTTGGTGCTGAATCTGATGTACTTTTTACTTGTTGGGCCGGAATTGGAGTTGCTGTCTGATTCACCTGCGATAGTACATATCATTGGAATTGGGTTGGTGCTTATCCATGTGCCTGTCTTATATGTTTTTTGCAGCAGGTTATTTTACCCTAAGCTTAAAATATTATGGCATTCTTTGCCTTTTGTGATATACCTTCTTTCCATTGGGTCGGCCTATCTTTTTTTTGATGACCTGATGGATTTCAGGTACGGGTTTATCTGGTTTAGGGAAGCTGTCTTCCCGTTCAATTACTATGGCATCTACATTGCCTTGGTTTCGGGGATTTACACCTTTGCCGCATTTTTTGCCATTAGAAAACAAAAGTCCATGCTAAGCCAAACCCAGTCGGGAGAAGTCAGAAATGTGCTCAATTGGTTGGAATATTGGGTCATGGCAGCCATCGTATTTTTTGTGCTCACCTATTTGGTCATTGAGTTTTCCGTTTCTTTGGATCAAATAGACTTAAAGTTCACCTTTCAGGTAATCAGCGTATTTTTAAGTATATACATTATTTATGTGAGCTATTGGGCGATAAGAAAAACCTCGGCCTTTCAACATTTGAACCCTTCAGTTTTATTGGAACAAAGCCAAAAGAATACTTCTTCTACATTGTCTGCTTCCGAACTTGAAAGTCTTGCCCAAGAGATCGTTGAAATAATAGAAAATGAAAAGTATTACCTGGATCCCGATTTTTCACTTACCACATTGTCAAATGCCATGAATGTGCCTTCAGGTAAACTTTCCCTGGCCATCAACACGGGCTTAATGATGAATTTCTATGACCTGATCAATTCTTATAGGGTCCGTGAGTTTAAGAAACGGCTTGAACATGGTGGGGACAATCACCTCTCACTTTTAGGATTGGCCTTTGAGTGCGGCTTCCGCTCTAAATCTACATTCAATGCTTTTTTTAAAAAGGACACCGGTATGACACCCTCCTCCTATAAAAAATCCCTGAAAAAGGTGTCCGAATAAATTTTGTCGGTCGATTACTGGTACAATTAACCTTTCCTTTGACTTAAGTTAACTGGCAGATTGGAGGTAGCAGTCCGTGGAGACACGGACTGGGGCGGAGAGAAGCGGACTCTGGAGACTCAAACCTTGGAGCATCATTCCGGTTCGTGAAGACACGAACCGGGGCCAAGGGATACTAGGTCTATTTCGGTCCGTGAAGACACGAACCGGGGCGAGTGGGGGGATTGTCACTAAAACATTGTGGTATGATAACAGGAAAGGTATTTTTGTTTTTGACTTTGATAGTTTGTCCAATTAGATCAGGAGAAATTCAAAGTTCGAGCCTTGAAATTCGGGTAACCGGAATTCAACCCGGAAAAGGTTTGGTTAGGGTTTGTCTCTTTGACAGAGATGAGCATTTTTTCAATAAGGCTAGCGAATGTAAGGTTTTGGAAGCACCAATAAACGACCATATTGCTACAGTTATTTTTGAAAAAATAAAAGAAGCAGAAAATTATGCCATTGTGGTGTACCAAGACCTCAATAGCAATGGCAAGCTGGACAGAAACTGGATGGGGCTTCCCTCTGAACCCTATGGGTTTTCAAATAATCCATCTACATTTTTTGGTCCTCCATCTTTCCAAAAAGCTTCCTTTGAAATTAATGGGAAAACTTCAGTCACCATTAAGCTATGAAGACATTACTGACCCGCATCTATCAAGGCAGCAGGATATTGTTCTATACAGGAATGATTCATTTTGTTCTGATCTTTTGTTTTCTGGTGCTTCTTGGCTTTGATCCACGGGAGGTCAATCACGAAAACGTCTGGCTAAAACCGCTTCGTTTTGCCATTTCTATTTGGCTTTTTACATGGACCTTTGCATGGTTTTCGAGCTATGTTGAAATAAGAAGAAGGATATTCAATAACCTGAACCATATCATAGCAGCATGCATGTTGATAGAAATCACCCTTATCACATTTCAGGCAGGCCGGGGCGTGGCATCCCACTTCAATGTCCAAACAGCATTTGATGCAAAAGTATTCTCTGTAATGGGTGCTGTCATTGGTTTTAATGCAGCCATTGTTGGGATATGGTTTATCCTCTTTGCTTTTTGGGGAAATGGAGGGAAATCTTACCGAACATCGATTATCTGGGGAGTGGTGATTTTTCTTTTGGGAAATTTTTCAGGATATCTGATCATCCGGTACGGTTGGCCGACAGACATGCTGACTTCCCAATCAAAAATGCCTTTAACCGGTTGGAAGTTGACCATGAAGGATTTGAAAATATCCCATGCATTGGGTTTGCACGCTATTCAGATTTTGCCCTTAATTCAATGGTTCATAAACAGGTTCAAACTGAATTCAAAACTGATCCATGTTATGGGTATTGTTTATCTTGTGTTATATTTTTCAACTTTGCTAATTGTGTTTATTTAGGGGAATTGTTATAGCAAATAGCCAATTGTGTGTGTATGATCTTGGAAGCTTTTAAAAATGTAAAATGTTGTTGGAGCCTTTTCCTGTCATACCAATTTTTGGTATATTTGAATAAATCATTTCAGCATGAATAAAAATACATCAATATCACTTGGTAATTATTTTGATCAATTTGTTAAAAACAAAATCGATGAAGGACGATTTAAGAATGTCAGCGAAGTAATAAGAACTGGATTAAGATTGTTGGAAGAAGAAGAGAGTAAAGTTGTTGTCTTGAGAAAAGCAATTCGAGAAGGGATTGAAAGTGGAATTGCACAGGATTTTGACCCAAAAAAGCACCTTGAATCCCTAAAAGCCCAAAAAGCCTACCATGAATAAATTCAACTTTAAAAAAAGAAATTTGGTATCAAGTCCTCACCTTTTGGGACCGGTGCTGATAATAGCAGGTATGTTTGCATTGGCGAGCCCGGTATTTTTGGAAAGTGAAAGTGCTATAGAAAAGATTATTGGTGTAGGAGTGGGGGCTATAGTTATTGGACTTGGAATCGTATCTTCTTACAGTGGTACCCTTATCGATTTTACCGAAAAAAGATTCAAAGAATATTTTTCAATTGGAGGTTACAAATTTGGTGAATGGGCAAATCTTCCCGACATATCGACAGTAAAAGTAATTTCAAACAGCTATGTTATCACCAACACACCGAATGGAATCAGTCCGACTTTTTCAGGAAAGGTGACCGATTTCAGGACATTCCTATATTCGGATGCTTCAAAACCGGTGT
>NZ_JBGTCA010000370.1:0-5481 GCF_041749095.1 Aquiflexum sp.
TTTCTTTTGATCTGTTTGATTATTTTCTTTTACCAATTGGTCATTTTTTCTGTATCGGTACCAGAAAAGCAAAGCCACCGCAAACATGAAAACCGGATAAGAAGTGATTACTCCTGAAGTGATGGTCAAGTGGGTCCCGACTATCACCAGGGCTGCCGAAATCGACAATAAAATAATATCCTTTAATTTCATTAATAGTTAAAATTTCTGGCAAATACTTTGAATAACATCAAATATCCACTCAATATCTACTATTGTTTTTGATAATTACATCCCTTCTCCCGGGAGTAAAGTGCGGCTATTGATTACTTTGAATAGTTTGTATTCATTGAACCCTTCATCAGCTTCCATACCCGTTCCGTTGAAGAGAGTTTCCTTTTCCTGAATGGTTACAAATTTATCTGTGTAGATTTTTTTGGAGCCAGGATCCCAGAACAGTTCCTCAGAGGAAAGTTTTTGATCTTTTTCCAAGTTATCAACCCTCACATCACCTTCCCCTCGGTAAAGGTTTTTTGATCTTTCATAAAATCCCTTATCTGCCCGCATGGTGGTACTTATATTTCCCTCTTTGTCAAAGAAAGTAATCTCTATCCCTTCAGGAAATTCCAGATTTCCATCTTCAAATTCCATTTGCTTTCTGGCTTTGAGATGGGTTCTGACGATGGCAGAATCACTATGAACCAAATCAACATCATAAGCGATACTTGTTGGTCCTAGGTAAACTTCCAACATACTGGTATCCACCTCTTCGCCACAAGATGCCAAAATCAGTGGCAAAAAAGCAATTATCAACAAAATCCCGGGCATCCTTTTCATGATGGCAAAGATATCAAAAGAAAACCAATCCTAACGTCACATAAAAAAAGGCAGCCGTAAAGACTGCCTTTCCTGTATAATATTATTAAGAGATTAATCCCTTGTTGCCAACGTAACAGTCTCTCCGATCCAACATGAAACGGTAAAGGTCTCACCCGGCTGTCTGCTTTCGGTAAACAATTCCTCTTTAGATGGGAACCTGGAACGGGCATCTGCCATTCCTTTGCTGTCACCGGCCCTTTGGTAAGCATTATATGCAGCGATGAATACAGCCTGATCTTCTACCCGGCTAACTCCTTTTCTACAGTCATTATAAGACTGCATATATAATTGTGCGATTAAGGTCCAGGCATCTTTGGCTTTTTCAGGATCCAATTTAGCGGCTTCCTGTGCAGCATTTCTTGAGGCGGATTTTCTGCCGGCTATTCCATGGATTTTGGCAAGGTCATAATACACTTCAGCTTTTTGAACATTATTCTCTGCCAAAGTCAAAGCTTTTTCCAAAACCGGCTGGGCCTTTTCGTAATCTTTATTCTGCATATATCTCATAGCTCTTACTTGAGAGGTTGAGAAAGTGGGACTGTCAGAATCTATAATTTCCAATACTGTCATGAAGGTTGGGGAGGAAGTACACTTATATTGGATGGAGTATTTGAATATTTGCTGGGCAAGTATCATGTTCGTTGGATCCGCAGCTAATTTAGGACCCATCGTCTTCTCGATAAATTCACAATCAATCAATTCCATAGCAACCACTAATTGCTCTAAGGTCTGCTTAGGTGCGGAAACATCTTTACCTCCTGCCTCAGCTTCAGCAAGCAAAGCGTTTAGCTTTTCATACCTTTCCAATAATTGTTCTTTAGTAAAAGCTTTATTGTAAGCACTGTGTCTATAAACTAAGTCAAAATAAGCTGCTACAAGGTTAATGGTATTGAAATTGCCGTTTAATTCTACTACGCGGTCAAAAGTTGCCAACGCATCACCTACTTTATCTTTATTTGCCTTGTAATAATTATAGCTATAATATGCTTTGTTCTCAATCCATTTGGATTCATTATCAAAGTTTGCCTTTCTCAGTTCAAACACGGTAATCACCGAATCCTGATATTGCTTTTTCATGGCCTCGTCAGAAGTATCCCCCGCAGCACCATGGTAAATATTAATACCATTGATGTAGATGGATTCATTCAAATCTGGTGCATTGACAAAAAGCCAGTGCAAAGGCTTGGTAGCTTCCACGAATTGATCTGATTTCATGTAATCTACATAGGCGGCATTGTACTCCCTGGCTTTGGACTCCATGGCCTCATCAGCCGGCCAGTTCCAACCATCCTGCGCCTGAGTCATTCCTACAAGGGCCAATGAGAAGAACCCTACAAGTGCGTGTTTTACTTTCATATTCTGTTTGCTTTATTCGAAAACTCGTTTATAGAACCATGTATTATCATTAAGAGAAAATCCAAGACTAAAGCTTAAGTAATTTTCTCTGATCAATCCATTGTCAATTGTTCCCCTTGATCCGACCTTTACGGCAAAGTTCATTAAGGACAGGTTATTGATCGGAACAGATCCTCCAAAATTGATGCCAAGATCCGTAATATGGGTTTGGTTCACAATGTAGGGAGTCTGCTCATATTCAACCCCAATTCTGTATGTTGACCTTTTGAAGAGGTTGTCAACAGCTGAATAATCAGGTGTAATCTGACCGCCAAAAGCCACCCTATAACTGTCTCCCAGTTCTCCCAGATTTCCTCCAAATGACCTATATTGGCTGAATTCCTGCATTTGTGCTTCCAGTCCGATTACAAATTTATTGATTTTTTCGTAAGTTACCCCATAACCTATCTTTTTAGGAATAAAAACAGTGCCAGCCTCGTTATTACTGATAATATCTCCTTCTGTATCGGGTCTGCTAGCTTGCCCAAATTCGGCTACCTTAGCAAATTCTTTTCCACTAATCGCCCCGTAAGCATGATAGATGGCACCTAAATGAAGATTGCTTTTACTTCCCATTTTAAAATAGTAGTGAAGACCGGCTTTGAAAGTCACATCACCGACTGTTAATCTTTCATAAAATTCTGAAGAGGCACCTATAGGCCTGTTTTCTTCATTCAAAAGGGTGAGTTGATTTGTTCTGATGGTAGAACCAAACAGATAAGACCCCTGAACACCCAGGCTTAGGTTTTTGGCGACCACAAAGCCAGTTGATAGGTAAGCTTCCGAGATACCGCCCTCTCCATCTATCCTGTTCAGGGATGTGAGGTCTGAATTAGTAACCTGCCCATTGACCAAAATACTGTAGTTGACACTTGTCACCTGATTGACCCCCAAGCCTATTGATGATTTTCCTGAATTGATGGGAAGGGAAATTCCAATATAGGAAAGGCCTCCTCCATCTACTGTTTGATTTTCATTGGCTGAAGCCACATCCAACCTTTGGTATCTGAAAGCAGTCTGAAAATTGAATATCGTATTTCGTGTCGATAAGGCCGGATTCATGTAATTGATCCCCCAACCGGTCCCGAAACTGATACCTAATCCGCCCATCCCCTGATTTTGTGTAAATCCTGAATTATTGAATTCTCCCAATCCCAAAGCACTGTATGTTGAAGCGCTGGATTGCGGGTAGGCGTTGGTGTATATGAAAAAGGTGCATATCGCACCAAGTAATTTAAACCTATTGGTAATTGACATTGTAGCTTAATATTCTATCCAATCCATACAGGATCAAATTAGGGATTACAAATATGTGGTCTTTTGTTAAGCTTTCAAAAATTTTTGAATCGCCTCCACAAATAATGACCTTCAAATTATGATATTGTTTCTGATAGGTCTGAACAAATCCGTTCAACTCATTGAGAATTCCGAAATATACCCCGCTTCTTAGACAACTGACCGTACTGTTGCCTACAAACTCAGGGACAGTGCCACTTTCCAATTCCGCAAGCGGCAATCTGGCTGTTTGCTGATGCATTGCCCTGAAGCGCATCTGAAGCCCGGGTGAAATCGCTCCCCCGAGATAGTTGTCATTTTCATCCAAAAAGTCGTAGGTGATACAACTTCCAAGATCCACTGCCAGAAGAGGGCCATTTTCAAATATTGACCTCGCACCAATTACAGCAGCTTTTCTGTCCACCCCTAGTGTCTCTGGGGTAGCATATTTGTTTGTAATCGGCAAATCTGTGTTTTTGTCTAAAAACAGGAAAGGAAAACCAAGTTGGTCTTCGAGTTGTTTTTGGGTATAAGTCACAGAACTGATGATGGCATGCTGGAATTGAAGTGATTTGGCAGCTTCCATGAAAATCCCAAAATCTCCATAGTTCTCTTCCAAAAGAACTTTTCCATCCTCAAAGAGCGCTGTCTTTTGCCGTGTATTACCAATATCTATGACGAAATTTTTCAAATGCCGAAATGAGGATGATTGTAAATTATAGAAGCGAAATTACTCATTTTGACACACGGCTGTTTTTGAATAAATTAAAATTAACTTTACAGACATACATTTAACAAATTTTAACCCATGAGCAGTACTTCAATTTATAAAATAGTCGGATTAATGTCAGGAACTTCAGGCGATGGCCTGGACATTGCTTTTTGCGAATTTGAAAAAAAAGATAAATGGAGCTATACCATCATTGATTCTGATACAGTCCCGTTTCCAAAAAAACTGGGAAAAAAACTCAAAAAGTCCCACTTGCTCAATGGCCAAAAACTGTCCTTGCTAGATGTTGAGTTTGGAAGCTGGATGGGAGATCAAGTAAAGTATTTTTTAACCAAAAAATCACTTTCGGCACAGGCTGTTGCATCACACGGTCACACGGTATTTCACCAGCCTTCCAAAAAACTTAGCCTTCAAATCGGTAACGGCTGGGCGATTCACCAAAGCAGTGGACTTCCTGTCATCAATGATTTCAGAATGCTTGATGTACAGCTGGGCGGACAGGGTGCCCCACTCGTTCCGATCGGAGACCGGTTTTTATTTGGAGAATATGATTACTGTATCAATCTGGGCGGTATCGCAAATATCAGTATGGATTTTGACGGAAAGAGAATAGCCTTTGATATCTGTCCTTTCAATCTTCTGCTCAATCACTATGCAGAAACCTGTGGAAAGGCCTATGATAAAAATGGTAAACTTGCCAGAAAAGGCAAATTACTGCCCAAAGTATTAAAAGCGCTGAACAAACTTCCCTTCTATCAAAAAGAAGGTGCCAAATCTCTGGGCAGGGAAGACTTGGATGAATACCTCAAAATCCTTGAATTGAGTGGGGAATACAAGCCTGAAAATATCCTGCATACCTTGGTGGTCCATTATGTGGAGCAGATCAGAAAAGTACTTCACCCCATTCCAGGAAAAAAGCCATCTATTCTGATCACAGGAGGAGGCGCATATAATGTTTTTTTTATGGAAATACTTCAAATGGAATTGACTGAAAACTTTGAAATCGTGGCTCTTGATAGTACTTTAATCAATTTTAAGGAAGCTTTGTTGTTTGCATTTTTAGGGGTTTTGAAAATGAGAGGGGAGGTCAATTGTCTGGCATCTGTAACAGGGGCAACTCGGGACAATTGCGGGGGAACCACTTATGGACTATAGGAGGGCGGTGCTATTAAAGTCAAGAATATTTCTATTTTTGCCCTCTGATAAACCCAAATATTAACATG
>NZ_JBGTCA010000371.1:0-16780 GCF_041749095.1 Aquiflexum sp.
AGATTTAGCTTCCTCGTTGTTCTGGTAATCATACCATTTGAATGGAAACAGATTGCCGGAAAGGAAATCTTTGAGCTGATGTGATTTGGGGGAGAATTGATACCCAACTAATTTTAGTCCTTTGAATTCGGGAACGTAAGATTGTTCCCATTCTTCCAGCAGGTCATTGAGAACCGGATAAAGTCTTTCCTCGGGCGGGTCCCAAGGCTTGAGCAGGTAATAATCCAATTGTACATCATTGATGGCCTTAATGGCGGCCTCCGTATCAGAATATGCTGTCAGTAGGACCCGCTTAGCTTCAGGAAAAACTTCCTTTGCTTTTTCCAAAAACTCGACACCCTGCATTTCGGGCATACGGTTGTCGGAGAGAAAGAGTGCCACAGTTTCACCTTGGTTTTTAAGCGTAATCAGGCTTTCCAATGCTTCCTTGGCGGAAATGGTGTTGAGAATTCTGTAATCACCTCTATATCGGTTTCTAAGATCTCTGGTGATTGCTCTGAGGACCTGAGGATCATCATCAATGGAAAAAATAATGGGCTGTGACATAATTATTCAATTGGTAGGCAGATTTCAAAGGTTGTGCTTCCCGGTTGTGATTTCATTTTGATGTTTCCCTGATGTCTTTCGACGATATTCATAACCAGCTCAAGCCCCAATCCGGTTCCATTGCCCATTGATTTGGTGGTGAAAAAAGGCTCCCAGATCCTTGATGCAATTTCCGGTGGTATCCCTTTGCCATTGTCGATCATGCAGATCTTCACCTCATTGTTTTGTTGCCATGTTTTGATGGTGATTTTGGGGTTTTCTACCTCTGAGACAGCATCCAGTGCATTGTCAATCAAATTGGTCCAGACTTGGTTTATTTCGGAAACATGCAATAGGAGAGGAGGAATTGAATGATCAAAATCCTGTATTACCTCGGTATTGTTGCTTTTTATTTTGTGGTTCAGGATATTGAGCGTATTGACAATACCTTCATGAATATCGATTCTTTTTTTCTCTGGAGATTGGTCCATGTGGGTATATACTTTGACAGATTTTACAAGTTTGGAAATCCTCTCCGAAGATTCCTGAATGTCATTGACCATCTTTTCTATCATCAAATTATCGCCCATCCAATGTAATACAGGACCAAAATCTTCTTTGGTGACCATACTTGCCAATTGATGAAGGTCTTTTTCCTCAAATCCAAAATCGGCCAGATCTTCAGCCAGTTCAAATGCACATTCTACTTCAAAGTCTTCCAGCAAATAGCCGAGATTATCTTCAAGTTCTTTTCTCTGGATAAGGGTTTTGTGACCTGAATGATTGGTTATTTTTTCAAAAAGCAAATCATTGATCCGGTCTATGGTTTCATCTGTCAATTTTATTTTGATCACTTTTTTAAACTTTTCAGGCTGATGAGCCAGGTGCTTTTTAAGTTCGAGAGAACTCCTTAAAATCGCAGAAGCGGGATTGTTAAGCTCGTGGGCCAGGCCTGCGGATAGTTTTCCCAGAGCAGCCATTTTTTCAGTCTGTTTCTGAAAGTTGGTAAATTCCCTGACGCGGGAAGTCATTTCATGGACCAATGCCTGACTGAGTTCATAATGCTCCCTTAGCATTTCTTTTTCATATGATCTGTGCAAAAAAAGAATGGTGGCTTCCTCAATGACTTTTCCTTTACCTGAAGCAATCTTTCCTCTGGAAAATGGCAGGAATCCCGATACTTCACCGGAAACTTTTGTTCCGATTTCTCTCTCCTGCTCTCCGGAAATGGCAAAAAACCGAAATTCTCCTTTGAGAATGATCAGAGTATTGTCTATGGGGTCACCGGGAAGGAATATCGGATGACCAACCTCCAAAGTCCTGACTTCTCCTTTATCAATGAGCCAATGAAGCTGATGATCAGGAATATCCTTAAAAATTTCGAAAGACTTGAGTGCTTTAAAAATTTCTGCATTTTTCATCATACAGAAAGATAAGAAGAAATCAAGAAAGTTGTTACGATGATTTTTTCTAATTTATAGTAATGTTTTGCAGATTATTTCAGGACATCCTTAATCTCAGGTTGTTTTTGAAAAACTGATTTGGCAAAAGGGCATAGGGGGAGGATTTTTTTGTTTTGGGATCTTGCCAGTTCTACTGCCGCCAAGACAAGCTTGTTGCCCCAACCTGTCCCACGGAGTTCATCAGAGACTTCTGTGTGTTCGATGATCAATAAACTTGCCCCTGCTTTGGAGTACACCATTTTGGCTTTTCTTTTACCTTCTATTTCAATATAGAAATAGCCTTTTTTATCATCTTCCTGATGTTTGATTTCCATGGATATTGGGTATTTAGTTTAGTGATAGTAATCAATTTCAAGATTCAACCTTGTCACCCCGAGTAATTAACATTTTGGAAATGTTTAGAAAATATAATGGCATTGAGATCAAATTGAATGGGCCTCGTCCACGATAGCCCCGATTGCTATCGGGGGGATCGGCCACCGGGCTTGCATTTTGGGGAGGTGGGGGATGGGAAAATCGGCGCCGCCGCTTTTCCCATCCCCCCACCTCAATTAAGCAAACACCCGTTCCCCGAGCTTGCCGAGGGGCAGTTTCTAAATCTGTCATTGGTATTCATGTCATTAGTAACCTTCAGGGTTTTAAAAACCCCAAAGGTTAATCGTAACCTGTCTCCCGTCTTCCGTCTCCCGTCTTTTCCCTATCCCAAAACCTTCATTTGAACAGGATCCCACAGTATTGGTTTGTCGAGGTCAATACTTAGGTTACAGGCCAGGGAAGGCGCGGCAGATCTTAATCCAAATGATGCATCTTCAGGAATTGGACTTCCCGACCGGATTCCGTTGAAAAAGACAATCATATGATCCAAGCGGTCATCATATCCTTTTGGGGCATTGAATTGGGTCTCTTTACCCATTTCATATCCTGCCTTGGCGTCACCATAAGTTGATTGGTACCATTTTTTGAATTCTTCTTTTTGGTCTTTTGAAAAGCTGGTGTAGGAATCATATCCACCGAATCCCGGGGCGACACTTCGTTTCAAAGTTGTTACTTTGAAATCATTCCAGCCAATGTCTATTAATCCATCTGTTCCATAAATTTTCAGACCAAATCCTCCTCTCCCACTTCCATCGCACAAATTCACTCTTGTATAAACCTGGAAAGAATCATGTTGATCTGATTTGGGATAGCTCATCATGGCATTGATCAAATCGTAGGCTTCCCTGCCATCTTTCCAATATTTCAATTCCCCGATACTGTAAATCTTATTTGGGCCATAAGAATCCGTGATGATATGGATACCGGTCAACAAATGAACGATCAGATCCCCGGCTGCCCCGGTTCCATAATCCGTGAAATTTCTCCACCGAAAAAAGCGTGTAGCATCAAATGGCACCTTTGGGGCATTTCCCAAAAAAGTATCAAAGTCCACCGTAGAAGGTGAGGCATCTGTGGGTATTGAATAGTTCCAGGCACCCATGGTATCAGTCCTGTCACAAAATGCCTGCATATAGGTGAGATCACCGATGATACCGGATTCAAGAACCTTTTTTGCTTCCAATATGGCTACCGAACTCGCCCTTTGGCTTCCTACCTGAAACACCTTTCCGGTATCTTTTTGGGTTTGGATGATGGCATGTCCCTGATTGATATTCTGGATCATGGGTTTTTCGCAATAGACATGTTTTCCGGCTCTCATGGCATCAATGGCCATTTTCTCATGCCAATGATCAGGCGTGCAGATCAGGACTGCATCGATATCGGGTTTTGCCAACAATTCACGGTAATCCATGGTGGTATATAAATCCTTGCCCCACTTTTCTTTTGCATATTCCAAACGGCCCTTGTAAAGATCACAAGCTCCTGCCAGTTCCACCCCATCGACTTTCAATGCGGTATCGGTATCATAATGTCCAATAATTCCGGCACCGATCAGACCGATTTTGATCCGGTCGTTGGCACTTACTTTTGTGTTTGATATTAATGAAACTACATTTTCATTTGCCTTAGCTTCCAGACTTGTTCCCAATCCGGCCAAAGCCAAGCTTCCACCTACTTTTTTTAGAAATTTTCTTCTATTGTTTTTCATGGCACCTTTTTTTATTGATTCATTTTCAATTTTTCTGATATTTCCCCGGTCTTTTTGTTTTTAATGATCACTTTCTTATCCTGATTAGGTAGTGTCTCCTCTTTGATCAACCAATGATCGGAATCATATTCCTGATACACAGAGGGTTTTGTTATTCCTCTTTTTCCCCTCCATATAGGAAGTTGGACAGGCTCCCACAACTTTGTTTTTGCAGATTTATAGGCGGCATCGATGATTGCATTGACCACATAGCCATCATAGAAGGTTTCCCTAGGCTGTGTTCCATTTTCAAAAGATTCAAACATATCTATGAACATGTTTGGATAACCCAGTTCATGGGCTTCATCTCCCACAGGGAAAAGCCAACCTGAGGATGACTCTGATTTTTCAGCCACATAATCCGTTCCCGCACCACTGGTGAACATTTCAAAACCGGTACGCAAAAAAGAATTGATCCATATAGTCCCTTCGGTGCCCATGACCTCATCGCGCAGATCCATTCCCCCGCGGAACGTCCAAGATACTTCAAATTGGCCGATGGCACCATTTTCATATTTGACCAAACCAATGGCATGGTCTTCGGCATCAATTGGCTTGACCTGGGTATCAGCCCAGCACATGACCTCAACAGGCAAGACATCTTTTCCTATGAAGTTTCGGGCGATTTCAATGCAATGGCAGCCCAAATCCACAATAGCACCACCTCCTGCTTTTTCCAAATCCCAAAACCAATCTGAGTGTGGACCGGGATGGGTTTCTCTGGATTTGGCCCATAATATCCGGCCTATTGCTCCCGATTCCACACTTTTTATAGATTTCAGGAATTTTGGGGTGTAACATAAATCTTCCAGATATCCCGCAAAAATCCCTGCTTCCTCACAGGCCAAAGTCATCCGCAACGCCTCTTCAGCAGTTCTCCCAAGAGGCTTGGTACACAAAACAGGTTTTTTATGTTTTACACAAAGCATCACAGCTTCCTCATGAACATAATTGGGAAGTGCAATGACGACCATGTCGGTTTCTGGATTGCTCACAGCGGCATCCATATCAGTGGTATAATGATCCACATTATAATCTGTTGCAAACCTTTTGGCGGTTTCTTCCCGTCGGGCATAGACTACCTTGACTTGATCCTTACCACGTCTGCCAATGAGTGATTCAGCATAAAATCTCCCGATAAAGCCTCCGCCGAGGATACATATATTTACCATAGTTAAGCTTTAAATATGTTTTGGACTTCTTTTAAATTGATCTGATGCGCTTTTACCACATCATATTGTTGGATTGATTTTTCTTCTAAACATTGTTCTATAACCAAATGGGCATTAATCCCCATTTTCTTAACTTCTGCTGCAAACCGTACATAATCAATGTCTCCATGTGGATTAAAGGTGTCAGTCCAGATACCATTTTTGGATTGTCTCAGGTGAAAAGATACAATTCTTTTCCCATACATTTTAAGTGTATCAAATACAGCCCATTGTGAATTTTCAGAACCACGATATACCCAATGGACGTCCATGCAGAAATGCAGATTTTCCGGATGTGTATTCTGTAAAACATGATGAAATTCCCTGGCACCTGCTCTAAGCTCAACATCATGGGTATGGTAAGCCAGTTTCATTCCCATATTGCTGATTTCTTTTCCCAATTGATCCAAATGCGAGCTTTGGCAATATAGCTGATCATCGTTTTTCAATGGACCGCCACCCCATTGAATAGGATTGGGATTTGTTACGATAATTTTGGTGCCTAATTTTTTTGCCTTTCCTGCTATTTCTAAAATGTTATCAATGGATTTATTTGCCTCATCTTCTTCATGCATCAAGCTTCCGACATAAAAGGAGGGAAGTTGGATTTTGTATTTATCGAGATAGGGGATCAATTCCTGTAAATGAGCTGAGTTTTTAAGGGATGGTTCAAAACCTTGGATCCCGGTTTTTGCAAATTCATACAGACATGCATCCCAATTCTCTCCCCAAGTTTTGCCTGATCGGTTATAAAAAGTAATCCAATTATATTCGTTGGCCGAAATCGGCAATGAATCTTCACCGATCAATTTAAATTTATTGCTTGAAGTCACCAATATGGTTAGGGGAAGTAGCCCCATAAAACCCCGTCTTTTCATGGCCATTATTTAGAGATAAACTTTAGTCATTAAAGGCTTAATTTATCTACTATTTTTGGAAATAGAAAAATGTATTTGAACAGCAGTTAAATTAAAGTTTTAAAACTAATATATTAAAAGAATATAGTATCTTCTTCTTCTATAGGATTGTTTTAGATTTTTGATTTTTTTATTTTATTAAATAGACTTCAAGTTTTTTTTTTAGAAATTAAATTTTAAATTTCATCGCGAAAAAAAAATTTGGAGGGTTGATAAATCGTTTTATCTAAAGAGAACTTTGGATTCATCGGTTATTTATAAGAATTAAAAAATTTTATTTTTAAAGCTGAGGAAGTTTAAATTAACTATGAAACTACGTCCCAATATGGGATTGATTATATATATATTAATTGATCAATAAACCTAAAACTAAATTATTTATGAGAAACTTATTACTAATAATTAGTGGTTTTGTGCTGATGAGTTGGACGATAAGTCCGGCATCGGCACAGACAGTAAGGGGTACTGTCACCAATTCAGTAGATGGAAGTACACTTCCCGGAGTTTCCGTTATTATCAAAGGTTCGTCAACGGGCGTTGCAACAGATCTTGATGGAAACTATACCTTAAATGTATCCGGTCCTGAGACGACTTTGGTGTATTCCTATATTGGATTTGCAACAAGGGAAATCAGAGTCGGAAATCAATCTGTAATCAATGTGACCCTTACAGAGGATGCTTCTGAACTCGGGGAGATTGTAGTAACCGCCCTTGGTATTGAACGGAATGTCAGAGCCCTGCAGTACTCTGTCACAACTGTGAGAGGTGAGGAGTTTACCGATGCAAGGGAAAACAACATTGCCAATCAACTTGCAGGTAGGGTCGCCGGTGTGAATGTGACCAATGTGGCTTCCGGTCCGGCAGGTTCTTCCAGGGTAATCATCCGTGGAAATACCTCCCTTCAGGGAAATAACCAACCGCTATATGTGGTGGATGGTATTCCGATGGATAACACCAACTTTGGACAGGCCGGTGTTTGGGGCGGTTCCGATGGAGGTGATGGCATGACATCCATCAACCCTGATGATATCGAATCCATGACCGTATTGAAAGGTGCAAGTGCCGCAGCATTGTACGGTGCAAGGGCAGGAAATGGTGTGATTTTGATCACTACCAAAAGAGGTACCAAAAGAAAAGGAATAGGAGTAGAATTCAATACCAATACCGTATTTGAGAGGATCAACAACCAAACTGACCTGCAGACTACCTTCGGTTCAGGACGTTTCCAAGGGGATCAGCTTACCGGTGCCGCAGTCAGACCAACGACGGTGCAACAGGGATATAATTGGGGAACACAGGCTTGGGGTGAAAGATTGGGAAGTGGTACTTCCATGCATTTTGATGGAGTGCAAAGACCATATGTCCATGCAGGTGATAACTGGGATCGGTTCTATCAGACCGGTACTGCAGTCACCAATAGTTTATCCTTGGCAGGTGGTGGAGAAAATCAGAATTTCAGGTTCAACATGACTGACCTAAGAAGTACCTCAGTGGTACCAAATGCCGGTTTTGACAGGTTGAACGTATCCATGTCCACCAATGGTAAATTTGGAAAAAGACTGACTTTTGATGCCAAGATTTTATATTCCAATGAAAGGACCCAAAACAGGCCGAGATTATCTGATTCACCTGGAAATGCCTTCCAGTCCATTTTTGCTTTGCCACCAAATGTAAATGTGGAATGGGGCAAAGGTGATCCAAACAGGTTGGGTACCATTCCTGTCGGAACTGACCCTGCATTATTGAGCACTTGGGGTTTTGCAGAAAGAGAGGAATACCTAATGGTGAACAATCCATGGGGACAGAATCCGTACTTCTCTGCATATCAGATATCAAACAATGATGTAAGGGACCGGATTTTGACAACAGGTAGTTTAAGATATGATATCACAGATCATTTATATATATCCGGAAGGGCCGGTATGGATTGGTTTGTTAGAAGAGGCACCAATTTAACCCCCCAAGGCACTGGTTTCCAAAGGGGCGGAACCTTGACTGAAGGCACAAGAAATGTGAGTGAGATTAATTTGGAGGCAATCTTGGGATATAGCCGGACATTTGGTGACTTTGGGGTCAATGCCTTTTTGGGAGCCAACAGAATGCGGAGACAGGATGAATCGATTTCTGCCAATGGCCAGGGATTCAATGTTCCTTTCTTCCATGCCATCAATAATACAGTCACCAGAAACTTTGGATATGGATTTGGGGCATCGGGTATCAATTCAGTTTTTGCCTCAGCAGAATTCAGTTATAAAAACATCCTGTTCTTAACCGCTACAGGCAGAACTGATTGGTTCTCAGTCTTGGATCCTGAGTTCAATGATATTACATATCCTTCCATTGGGGGTAGTTTTGTATTTTCCGATGCGATAAATGAACTGCCTTCGTGGTTAAGTTTTGGAAAGGTAAGGGCATCTTGGGCACAGGTTGGTAACGCTACAGTTGGAGCATACCAGATAGCAAATGTATACTCGTTACTTGGAGCTCCTGCTATTGGATTTGATGGAAATCAGGTAGCCATGGCCTCATTTGCCACAGCCCAGGGAGCTGGGGGTACCATCCCAAATAAATCCCTGAGACCATTGTTGTCCACTGAGGTTGAGGCCGGTTTTGATGTTAGGTTCTTCCAGAACAGATTGGGACTGGATTTTACCATGTACCGTCAGAGAAGTACTGATGACCAATTGAATGCTCAGGTTTCAAGATCATCCGGATTTGGTTCAACCTTGGTCAATCTGGGTGAAATGGAGAATAGAGGTGTTGAAATCCTATTGACGGGAACACCTATTCAAAGGTCTGAATTCAGATGGGATGTTTCCCTCAATCTTGCCAGAAACAGGAATGAAGTAAAAGCACTGATTCCGGGAAATGATCTTCTAAACGTGGAAGAACCTAGAACAAGGACCGTATTTGTACAGCACAGGACCGGACATCCATTTGGTGTTTTGGCAGGATGGGTACAAAAACGCTCTCCTGATGGACAGCCGGTCTTTGAACCAAATGGCGCACCTGTCCAATCGGATAGGATGGAAATAATCGGTAACGGTATTCCTGATTGGACCGGAGGTATCAACAACAGTATTACCTGGAAAGGATTTAATCTCTCGGCATTAATTGATTTCAGATTAGGTGGAGATATTTATTCCGGTACCAATGTGAGATTGACACAATGGGGACTTCATAAACAATCACTTCAAGGAAGGGCAGGGGAAGCACCTCTGACAGTTTCGGGAGTTGTCCAGGCCGGTACCGATTCCAATGGAGCACCTATTTATGAGGCATTCAGCAAGACACTATCTGCGGGAGAAGCCAATAATTATTGGAACCAAATGGGAAATAGGGTGCAGGATCACTTTGTTTATGACGGCTCATTTGCCAAGTTGAGACAAATTGTCTTTGGTTACAATTTTCCAAGAAGGATCCTGGACAAAACACCATTGACAACGCTAAACCTTTCATTCGTGGGTAGAAATCTTTCGATTCTGTGGAAAAATGTGGAAAACATAGATCCTGAATCCGCATATTCTTCAGGAAACGGACAAGGTCTGGATTACTTTGGTATGCCACAGACAAGAACTTTCGGATTTAACCTTAGGGCAGGATTTTAACCAAAAACCGATATCATATTATGAAAATTATAAATAAAATAATGATAACGATCATGGCTATGAGTATAGCGATGATGGGATGCGATACACAAGAGTTACATGATCTGAATATCAATCCTCAGGCTGTCAACCAAATTGACCTGAATTTCATGTTTACTGCCGGACAAATAGGTACTGCCTCCGGTGGGTCTGCCGGGGATAACAGGTTTATAGATTGGCGGACCAATATCGGTATGACTGCCTACCTGATTCAGCAGCTTGCGAATGCAGGGGGAGGAATAGCACCTGGTGACAAATACACCGAAAATTTCGAATCCAATCAAGCCCCATTTGAATTCTTCTATGGTGATGCATTGAAAAATTTATCAGAAGTGATCAAGCAGACCGGCCCAGGAGGATATGACGAAGGGAATAAGCAGAATACCAGACATGCAGCAAGAATTATGACTATTCTGAATTTCCATAGACTTACAGATTTTTATGGCAATATTCCTTATTTCAATGCTTTGCAGGGAATGAATGGTGTGTTTTTTCCTGAATATGACAAGCAGTCTGAGATTTATCCGGCAATGTTGAAGGTACTGGAAGAAGCTACAGCGGGACTGAGTACCTCCAATCCGGATCAGGGATTTGCCAGAGCAGATCTTGTATTCAAAGGTGATGTTGCCAAATGGAAAAAATTCGGATATTCGCTTATGTTGCGTCTTGCCATGCGGGTTTCCAATGTTGCCCCACAATTGGCAAATGAGTATGTGACCAAAGCCATAGCAGGAGGAGTGATGATGACAAATGCAGACAATTTCTGGGTCCCTATGTCAGAAGGTCCAAGTCTTTGGATAAACCAAAACGGAATCTCTAGGGCATTCTTTCCAGGTGATGGGGGACAGCCCGGCTATCTGAGTAAAACTTTCGTCGACTGGTTGAAAGCCGGAGCTACTGCTCCTAATGAGGTGGATCCAAGACTGATGATCATCAGTGGAGGGATCGCAACCTGGTCAGCAGTTGCGTGGACTCCTATCAATACCAATCCTTTGGAACAAAGAGGTATGCCTAATGGCTTTGATGAAGCGGGTTTGGAATTAATGGAAGGAGGGCCAGTTAACCAACAAACTACTTTCTCCAGAATTAATCACCTTATGTTGAAAAGAGGTTCTCCCTACCTAATGATGAATGCAGCAGAATCACATTTTCTAATGGCGGAAGCCTTGGAGAGAGGCATAGGTTCCGGAATCACAGGTACAGCTGCTGCCCATTACAATGCCGGTGTTCGGGCTGCTATGCAGATGTACACCCCGTTTGATGAATCATTCGTAGTCACCGATGCCCAAGTAGATGCCTATTTGGCCAGAAATCCTTATGGTGTAGGAAAACCGGCTTTGGAAATGATCGGAGACCAAATGTGGGCAAGCAAGTTCATGAATTGGTGGGAAGCTTGGTCTGATTGGAGAAGAACAGGTTTTCCTGTATTGACACCGACCAACCACCCTGCAAATGTTACCCAAGGTCAGATTATGAGAAAGCTGAGATATCCTGCAGCAGAAGTTGCTTCCAATGCCAACTTCCAAGAGGGAGCTACACTTCCTGATTTCTTTATGACCAGAGTATGGTGGGATGGAGGAAATTGATTTAAATAACAATTCAGAATTTTAGATTAAAAATAAAACCGGGAAATATCCCGGTTTTATTTTTTTCCATGAAATATTCCATTTCCACCCGTTCCCATATAAGCCCCCCAAAGTGGAGGATCTTTGATTTTGATATGGGTGTCTATTCTTCTGATCCGCATTCCTAAAAATGACAATATATCAGAATGGTTGTAATATTGACAATAAATGATATCCAGATACCCGTCCTGATCCAAGTCACCTATCCAAGGCGTAGAAAATACATTCTTGTATTGCTTGGCCTGATCGATCATCCATTTTTTCCGGTCATTGAAATCAATCGCCAGTAATTTATTTTCAATGGGAAAAGAAGATTGATCTCCGATATCCCTGCTGCAATCAAATTCATTGATGCTGATGATTGCCTCATCTATGCCATCTTTGTTAAGATCATAAGCCACAGGTGAGGAAAACCCGGTACATCCCAAGGAATCCAAATATGCAATTTCACCGCTTTTTCCATCCAACATGACCTGAAGTGAACCGGTGTTTTGTGGCCATTGACCTTTGCTGACAAATGTGAAAAAATCAGGAATGTCATCTTTGTTGAAGTAACCTACCGCAAAACTGTTGCTGCATTCTGTCCCTTCAATTTTGTTTTGCCAGATCAGATCCAGGTTTTTACCATCAACAGCGAAAACAGAACTCGCATGGGAAATGGCAATGATGTCCAAATACCCATCCTGATTGATATCAGCCAGCACAGGCGGTGCAATAAACCCTTGTCCGGTTTCTGAGGCAATGATTGTGGCGTTGGAAAGTTTCTGATCCGTTAAATCAGAAAGTTTTCCCAAGTACAGATTTCCACTGAATGTTTCACCACCTGATCCGAATAGAATATAGTGCTCATCACTTCCCGGTTGCGGAAACGTCAAAGGAGACATATATGATTCCTTGCCATCCGGCATGGTGTCAGCAGCCATAATTTCACCGGTTTTTGAATCCATCAGCATCAAAACACCGGGAAACCGGTTTTCCATCTTGTAAGGATCTGCCTCGGCATTGCCTCCGTTAACGGTCAACAAATCAGGCAATCCATCTCCGTTTTGATCGGGTACTAACACACTGTTGTTGAAGTTGAATCTGGCACATTGAAGGATCGGATGGTCTTCATATTGGTATTCGTATTTCCAGATCAACTCTCCGGTTTTTCCATCAATTGCCCTGAAGTGTGGAGACCGGCCACCTATAAAAACATCCGGAATGCCATCATCATTGACATCCAAAAATGTGGCAGAACCATAAACCTGATCTTCGGCCTCATGTTGCCAAATAATTTCCCCGGTCACACCATCTATGGCAATAATGCCCTGATTGCTGGATTGAAACTCATTTTTTCCGGCACCCATTACAATGTCCAAAACCCCATCACCATTCAGATCCACAGCCCTTGGTGATGACTGGGAACCAATAACCGGAAAATCAGTACTCCATTTCAGTTCAGAGGTTTTTTTTGACTGGCAGCTTGTAGTGGCAGCCAATAAAAAGATCAATAAAAGATGAATGCTTCTATGGAATGCGTAATTGGTTTGATCAATATTCATTAAGATTGAAGGTTTGTTTGAGCTATTTTATAAATGTATCAGAATTTTATTCATTACTTCCAAAATTAAGGTGTTTACAAAAATTTAGAAAAACAACAGACTCTTGAAAGACTTTGTAAATATTGTCTTAATGCGTTAGATTTATGGCCCCACGCCATAAAGATTGGCATCTGTCTGTAAAGGGCTGTTTGTAATACCGTTAGCCATGAAGTTCATTTATATTACCCTATTCATTCTATTTCCTTTAAATTTAATTGATTTAAATACGGTTGATAAATCTGAAATCACCGGGACTTTTGAGAGCATTTCTCCCCGAAAGTCAGGTATAAGGTTCCAAAATACATTGACAGAAGGCAAGGGTACCAATATCCTTACCTATGAATATTTTTATAACGGTGGAGGAGTTGCCATCGGGGACATCAACAATGATGGTCTGGACGATATTTATTTTACGGGCAATATGGTCCCTAATAAGCTTTACCTGAACGAAGGGGATTTCAAATTCAAAGACATTACCAAACAAGCGAAAGTAGAAGGTAAAAGTGCCTGGACCACGGGTGTGACCATGGTGGATATCAATGCGGATGGTTGGTTGGATATTTATGTCTGTTATTCAGGAAAAGGAAATCCAAATACCAGAAGAAACCAGTTGTTTGTCAATCATAAGGATGGAACTTTTGTTGATGAGGCAGCTTCTTATGGATTGGATGATCCATCCAATAGTATTCAGGCGCTGTTTTTTGACTATGATCTAGATGGTGACCTTGACATGTACCTATTGAACCACAATACCAAAGTCATCAATGAAATCGAGTTTGACAATGCCAGGCAGGATAGAAATCCTGATTCAGGAGACAAGCTCTACAGGAATGATGGCGGGAAATTTGTTGATGTAAGTGCCGAGGCAGGCATCATGGGCAATTCCATGGGTTTTGGACTTGGAGTGGCAGTCTCTGACCTGACAGGAAACGGTTTTCCGGACATCTATATCTCCAATGATTACATCGAGCCGGATTATCTCTATATCAACAACGGTGACGGTACCTTCACCGAAAGCCTGACGGATTACCTGCAGCACATTTCTTATTTTTCCATGGGTTCTGATATCAGTGATTTCAACAATGACGGTCTTCCCGATATTTTCACATTGGACATGCTGCCAGAGGATAACAAGAGACAAAAGCTCCTTTACGGCCCTGAAAACTACGAACAATATGCACTGATGGTCATGAAAGGCTTTTACCATCAGAACATGAGAAATATGCTCCATCTCAACAATGGCAATGGCACCTTTAGTGAGATCGGTCAATTGGCAGGAATATCAAATACGGATTGGAGTTGGGCATCATTTTTTGTGGATGTGGACAATGACGGATGGAAGGATCTCATTATTACAAATGGGTACTACAGGGACTACACCAATCGGGATTTTCTGAAGTTCAAGGGAGATTATTATTTCAACAAGGCAAGGGACAAAGAACCTGCGGATACGCTGTTTCTGGTGACGAGCATGACTTCGACGCCTGTCCACAATTACATTTTCCAAAACAACGGGGACCTGTCATTCAATAACAAGAGCAAAGATTGGGGATTTTCCCAACCTAACTTCTCGAATGGGGCTGCATTTGCAGATTTGGACAATGACGGAAACATTGATTTGGTGGTCAATAACCTGAATGCTCCTGCGGGTATTTTTAAAAACAGACTGGTAGGAAACAATAAGCCAAATAATTATCTACAGTTTGACTTGAAAGGGGATGGTAAGAACTCTTTTGGATATGGAACAAAAATCTCTGTCTTTACCAATGGAGAGGTACAGTTTTTTGAGCAACAGCCTACGAGGGGATTTCAATCTTCCATGAGTCACCGGATCCATGTTGGGATGGGCGAAAATATCAAAGCTGATTCGGTTCTAATCCAATGGCCAAGCGGAAAGAAGGAATTAATAAAGGAAGTGGAATCCAATCAGATATTGGTAGCTGAGGAAAGAAACGCTGTTGATCCTAAAGCTGAAACCCAAATATCCACAAACTCCTATTTCACCCAGATTCAGCCCCCTGTACAATTTACCCATGAAGAATACGGCTTCAATGATTTTAAAAGACAGCCATTACTTTTGAATATGATGACTACCTGCGGACCTGTAATGTCTCTGGGTGACATTAATAACAATGGATTCACGGACTTATTTATAGGCGGTACCAAAGGTTCGCCCGGAAAGTTGTTTTCACAGGTATCAACGGGACATTTTATAGAATCCCAAGGACTGGATCTTTCAAAAGAGGACGAATTCACAGATGCAGATGCAGTCTTTTTCGATGCTACCGGGAATGGGTATATGGATCTTTATATTGCCAGCGGCGGATACCATGATTACCTCTCCAATGACGAAAGCCTTCAGGACAGACTTTATATCAATCAGGGAGGTGGAAATTTTGTCAAATCAGAAGATGCGCTCCCAAAAATCAGGACCAGTGCATCCTGTGTCAAAGTGGTGGATTTTGATGGAGATGGTCATTTGGATTTGTTTGTCGGAGGAAGGGTAGTTCCGGGACAGTTTCCCAAAAGCCCAAAAAGCCTGTTGTTAAGAAATAACGGAACGGGCAAGTTTGTGGATGTGATTTCAGAAATCATTCCTGAATTGGAATTCGGAGGCATGGTAACAGATGCCACTTGGATCGATTTGGATGGCGACGGTAAACAGGATCTGATTGTAGTTGGAGAATATATGCCCATTCGGATTTTCCTGAATAAAGGCGGAAAAAGATTTGAGGAAGCCACTTCGCAATATTTTGATTCTCCCATAGAGGGCCTTTGGTCAACAATAGCGATGGCCGATTTTGATGGAGATGGGGACATGGATTTTATCTTTGGCAATTTTGGGTTGAACTCCCAACTTCGGGCCAGTAAATCCGAGCCAATGAAATTGGTTTACGCTGATTTTGACGGAAACAGCTCTATCGATCCCATTCTTACGCAATACATTCAGGGTGTTGAATATCCTTTTGCCAGCCGGGATGAATTATTGGATCAGATGTATAATCTGAGAAGTAAATTCACAGATTATGAGTCCTATTCTGATGCCAAGCTGAGCAACATTTTCACCAAAGATCAATTGTCCAGGGCATCAACCCTTCAGGCCACGGAGCTCCGGACGATATATTTGGAAAACAAAAACGGAAAGCTGATTCCGCATGCTTTGCCCATGCAGGCACAGTTTGCGCCCGTTTATGCAATATCTGTATTGGATATTGACCAGGATGGGCATCTTGATTTTATCTTGGGCGGCAATCAGAATTCCAGTCGTTTGAGGATAGGGGTGATGGATTCCAATTTCGGTCAGTTGTTTAAAGGTGATGGAAAGGGTAATTTTCAGTTTGTACCTCAAAAAGAATCAGGACTCAATTTTATGGGGGATATCAAATCCATGGAAATCATCAAAGCAGGAAGATTGGATCTGTTGTTTGTCGGGGTCAATAATCATGGATTGGATGCTTATTTGTGGAATAAAAAATGAAAGGATTCGATTATCTGCGAAAATGTAAGCCATGATAATGTCCAATATATTGGGATGATATACAAGGGATTTGTTCAATCTTTGGTTCAGAGTGAATTAGTGAAATTATCAGTGAAATCAGGAATAATCCCGTAGGGATGAACGATTTCTTAGCCACGGGTTTCAACCCGTGGACTATGAAATTCGGAATTAAGCCAAAGTCCCGT
>NZ_JBGTCA010000372.1:0-2923 GCF_041749095.1 Aquiflexum sp.
CTGAGCATGTATTTTTCGTCTTGGGTCATGTCAGGGATTTGGTCGGAGGTTAATTTCTTCGAGTTGCTTCCTCCTTCGGGGTTCGACGATGACATTATTCACAGTATCAGGCAAAAAATTATTGCTTAATGGGAAAATCAAAACCGAAACCTCGCCTACTAATCCCCTTAGGAGAAAATTACCTTGCACATTCTGGGTAGTACTTGCCAAGGTATCAAGTCCCTCGATGGCCAAGATCAGTGATTTTTGGAGCTGCGGGTTTTGGCCCTTCGGGCGAATTACGCCTGCAATTTCACCTGTATTGAGGCTGGTAAAAGCCCTGAAATCAGGAGCCAATAAAAACTCACCTTGGGTTCCTCCTGTGAACAATATGGATCTTAAGGTATTGAAATCAATAAAAATGTCATGGGATATACCGCCATCCAAAGGGATACTTACCGGCATGACAGGTTTTTGAGCCGACCCATCAATATATCTGGGCACATATCTTTCTCCCCCAAAAATGAGGTAATTGTCGTTGCCCAAATCAAGTTTCAGTTCGATAACTGCACCGGCCAAAAACTCTCCCCTGCCAATCAGATACTGTCCTGTATGGACCAGAGTGGATAGGTTGGCCTGTTTTCTGGCCTGTAGGTTAGGAAGATATACTGCTTCTGCATTGTCCTGCCCCCTTGTTCCGGTTACTTTTACTTCTACCCCTAATATTTCTATTCCCACTTCCTCAAAAAAACCCGGGGTCCCTACGAGAAAAACATTGATCAGGGCAGTTGATCTTTCCTCAGTTCCCGAACAGCCTAGATTCAGGGATAGCAGCAATAGGATAAGCAGTTTTTTGATTTTCACGTTTCAAAAATAGAAAAGATAGAGGAAAGAAAAGGCAATATATGTGCTGAATAAAAAAAAAGCCCAGGAAGCCATATCCTGGGCATGAACTGAGGAACTAAAGTGTCACCATTTGTCACCCAAAAAATATTAACCTTCAGAATCACTGGATTCTTCGACCACGTCTAATTGTATTGGATCAATTAAAGTGACCTTACCTGTTTCAGTTTCTACGGCTTCTAAGGTTACTCCTACATAATTCTCATTTGGAACAATTTCAAGTATATAACTACCTGTTTTTAATCCCCTCAGGACAAATTTCCCACTTTGATCTGTGAACGTACCCACAGTTTCCTCGTCCAAAACCGCTGTGATTTCTACGGGTCCAGCTTCCAATGGCAGAATAGTTCCTTCTATAGTTGAAGATTCTTCTGCTACAACCCGTAAAACAGGTTTCAAGATATATTGTCCGGAATTACCAGCCTTTACAATAGATTTGGAAGCATCAAAATCAATGATCAGATCGTAGGATATTCCAGGATTTAGGGGCTTATCGATTTTAAGTTTCAATCCACTTTGCTGCGCACTAGGTGTTTTTAAGTCTATCCTTTGTCCGTCCTGGATAATATAGTTGTCTTCTCCCAACAAAAGTCTGATTTGGGAGATTTTACCTGAAGGGACTTCAATTTCACCCAAATGGGCTGAGTTTCCGCCAACCAAGGACAATAAGTTGATTTTTTTGTCTTCACTTTCATGGGCAAGGTTAATCCATGAATTGCCATTTTCCTCATTTCCTCCTTTAGGCAAAATCTCCACGCCCAATACTTCAACCCATACTTCGTCATAGTTTGCTGGTGCGTCAATGAGGTAAACATTTACTTTGGCATTTCCATCAGAAGAGGTGAACTGATTGTTTTGCATGTCGCAGGAAGTTGCAAAAAACAGTAAAGCCAGTCCCATAAAGAGGGAATTGATTTGATTTTTCATAGGTGTTAAGTTTTAGTTGGTTTAGTTTTCAATTGACAATAATCCAATCATTGTGCCAATTGAGGCTATTCTTTAATTTTTTACCTAAGAATAGCTTGTAAACAATTAGCTTTAGTAATTTTGGCCATGATGCAATGGGAAAAATTATTAACATCGGGGAGATTTGATCCCACCAAGAAGAAAAATACGGTACAGGATTCTTTCAGAAGTGAATTTGAAATTGACTATGACAGGATTATCTTTTCTGCACCTTTTCGAAATCTCCAGGATAAGACCCAGGTATTCCCTTTGCCTGAGCATGATTTTGTCCATACGAGACTGACCCATAGTCTGGAGGTATCCAGTGTAGGCCGCTCTCTGGGCAAATCGGTTGGAGAATATTTGGTGGATAAATATCCCGTCCTACTTGGGATTGGAATCCATTCCTCGGACATTGGGGCCATTGTAGCTGCTGCCGCCCTGACCCATGATATTGGCAATCCCCCCTTTGGTCATGCGGGCGAGGAAGCCATCTCCGATTTTTTCAAACATCATTCTTATGGTGTATTATGGCAAGGACAGGTTAAACAGCAGGAATGGACAGATCTGTGTAATTTTGAAGGCAATGCACAGGGTTTTCGGATGTTGGTGGCACAGAACAATGGGCTGAAACTCTCCTATGCCACATTGGCTTCTTTTACAAAATATCCAAGACCTGCTCAGGTATTTGAAAGTGATAAAAAAAGGCGTAGCCAAAAGAAATTCGGATTTTTTACCGATCAGATTCAGGATTATGTCCAATTGTCAGAAATCCTAGGTTTGGGAAAATCCAGCTCAGATTGCTGGCTAAGGCATCCATTGGCGTTTTTGGTAGAGGCAGCGGATGATATCTGTTACAGTATTATTGACCTGGAAGATGGTTGTACCCTGGGTTTGGTCACTTTCGGGCAGACCTGCGACTTGATGGCAGAAATCCTCGGAGATAGATTTCAATCCGAAAAGCTGGAAAAATATAAAACCCAAACTCAGAAGCTGGCCATTCTTAGGGCCATGACCATCGGAAAATTGGTGGAAGAGTGTGTCATCGCTTTTTGCCAAAAGGAGGAGCAAATGCTAACTGGGGATTTTGATCAGG
>NZ_JBGTCA010000373.1:0-3628 GCF_041749095.1 Aquiflexum sp.
ATGACATTCAGGTGTTCCCGAAATGCAAGCTGTCCGGCAGCATTCAGGATATCGGTTTGGATATCAATAGGGAAAAGGGAATCAGGGCGACTATGTATCGAAAGCATTCCAACCAAAGAATGATCAATGAAGTAGTTAAGGAGGATTTAGCAGCATTTCCGACAACCTTTGTTTTTAAGGATCTGGAAAAAATGCAGCAACAAGATGCCTTGGCGTACAGCGTGGAAGGGGAACTGAAGGCAAGTGTCAGTATCTCCTGGTCAAATATCCTGTCCAAAAGCATTGGTTCGTTGCCTTCCTTATTCAGCAAGGAACTGACCATAGACCTGGATATTTCCCCGAAAGTCACCGCAAATTTTGACCTCAGCATCAGGGACCATTTTTCTTACATACTCAAAAAAGAATTGGATGGCTCGTTTTCAGTTTTGGTTTGCAAAATCAAAAACTCCTCCCTCTCAGGCGGCATTGGGGCCTCCATCGGTATCAAACTCAGCAATTCAGAATTGATGGAAAAACAGTTGGATGAAATCCTGGAAAAAGCCTGCCTTTCTTTGACTGACAAAACTCCTAAGTTCATCTCAAAAGCATTGGAGACCATCCAATCCGGTAATGCCACGGAATCCGAAAGAGAAATTGCAGAAAAACTTGCTGAGCTTTTTGGTTTGGAGGATTGGACCGATAGTGTTGACCTTTTACAAGAAAAGTGGGATGGTTTTCAGAGAAAGTTCAAGGAGGGTATCACTGAATCTGCCGAAAAGGGGGCTTTGTTGAGTTTTACTTATGAATTCAGCAGAGTCAAAGAAGGGAAGGAACTGCTCAAAGCACATTTTCCCAGTGCTTCGACATTGGAAAAGTATCATGGGGATTTTCTGAAATTTGACCTGAAACCTTTCTTGGGAGATTTCACTGCCAATAAATGCCCTGAGATCACCATTCAGTCTTATTTCAATCAGACCAGGATAGTCAGCGAAAGTGCTTGGGGATTTGGTCTGAAGGTTTGGGGAAAGGATATATTGCAGGGAAGGGATTTCCGTAAAAAGGAAATACTTACCAGGTTGGATATTCGCCAGCATCAGCAGGTCACCTTTTCCGCTGTCAGGGGATACAAATGGTCATTGGGTAGAGATGGGGGGAATTGGCTGTCTCAATTTGATGCCTTCATGCCCTCATTTTCTCTGGCATTGGAACCCACCTTTGGGGAGTTCGAACTCGGATGGACATTCAAGTTTTTTGAGGAAAACATAAAGATCAAATCAAGGGAAGATTTAAGGGCATTGTTGGATTCCGGTGCCAATTGGGGCTGTATACTTCCGAAGGACTTAGACACCTTTACAGACCGGCTGTTCCCTACCCTATCCAAACAAAAAATAGCGGTACAGAAACAAGTCTATTACCCGGATGAGGTATTGAAGGGTGCATTTCAGCAAATCCACCACCATGGCTTCAATGGACCTGTACAAAACCTGATGGCCAGGGCTTTGGCTTCTTCCCTCAAATATCAGGAGGGATTTGGTTTAAGAAAAGACCCTTTGACCAGGGAAAAATCCTATGCACCGATATGGAATCATTTTCTTTCTCACCCTAAAACCAAAACTTCCGACCTGGCATTTATCACTTCCAGGCATTTAGAAAAGCAACAGGGTGCCGGTAACCTGCCGAAATTTGAAAAGTCCGCGGGAAGAAACCACCAAAGCATTTGGCTGGCAGATGTGGTCTTTCTCCATCCCAATTTATATCCTGATTTGATGGCATGCCTATCAGGAATGCAGGAGTTAGGGGAATCCATGCTGATTGCAAAACCCTTCCCCAAAAACTTTGACCGCAGCTATGCCAAGATCGAATGCTTTTTGGGACAATCATTCTACCAGGAGGTTCTGGCCAATTTCCTTCACCGCATCGCAAAACAAAATCCCCTATCCGCCGAATCAGTTGAAAAAGTCTTTACCATTGCCTATGGTGCCGGGGAGGAAGAAAAGACGGTTCATTTGGGGGTTGTTTAACTTTTAAAGACAATTCAAATGGAACCAATAGCAGAAACCTACACCATGGTAATCCAACAGGCAAACAATGCCTCAACCTGGTATAAAGAAAACATCAGAGACAAACGTAGATACTCAAGAGGAATCAGGATGATATCCATAATCCTCTTTGGTTTAGGTGGTATTATCCCTTTGATCAACGCCCTTATATTAGAAAACCAAGGGAAATATACAATCCTGAATTTAGGTTATATTTCAATTGCCCTTGCAGGTACCTTGTTGCTACTTGATAAATTCTTTGGATTTTCATCAGGTTGGATACGTTACATCACCACAGAAATGGAAATCACCAAAAAAACCAAAGAGTTTGAACTAAGGTGGAAAATTGAAACTTATGGCAAAAACCTGGCTGAACTTCCAGAGGAGGAGGCAAAAGAACTATTGAGAATGCTAGCAGATTTTGTTCTGATGGTGGAAGAAATCGTCAAAGAAGAAACCAGTTCTTGGGCTATGGAATTTCAGAACAATATGGCCGAGCTTCAAAAATCCATCAATAACAAAGTGGAAACATCCATGCCTGGAAATATTAAGGTAAACCTAAACAATATCAAAGATTACAAAAAACTGAAAATCAAACTTGACAACCATGGAAGTATTGATGTCAGAAGAAAAATCTACTTTTTTCAAAGGGTTAATCCCGGATACCACATGATTACTATCTCCGGCGAATCTACCACAGGCCAACTAGTCGAATCCGCAGAAGTTGTTTTGGTTGAAGCGGGAAAATTGTCAGAGTTAACGGTGAATTTGGAGAGTTAGATCAAAATGAAATGATTTAATGGGAAATATTGTGGCAAAATTTATAAAATCTCTTTTTATCAAATATTTCACTCCTCCTCAAATTCCCATTCACTTCTTTTCTCCCTAATCGACACTATTTTTTTTAGATTTCTTTCATTAAATTGTAAGGAAAACTTAAGCCAATTCTTTTTTTTCTCCAAGACCCTAGTCCTATTCAATTCATTATATATAAAGTGGTTTGTTCTATAGCCAAAGTATCAATGAATTTATAGGCAGGGAACAATTGCACTAACTGTATTACCAAATTGAGTTTTAATTAAATTTTTAATGGATAAAGAAACCATTTCCCGTATCGTTAAGCGAATTGCTGAGGGCAAATGCCTTGTTATTTTGGGACCTGAACTATTATATGAAAATGGTGAGAGTGTCAATAGTAAGCTTGAAAAATTCCTTCACACCACACAAGGTAACCATGTAAAGTTCTATCAAGACGATGAGATGTTTAAGTTTGACAGCTCCCTTCCAATGGTTGTAATTGAAGATGATATTCAGGATTTTTATGATCAATTGGAAGCCAATGAACTCTACAAAAAAATTGCGGATATCCCCTTCACCACCATCATCAACACTGCTCCGGACAAAACCCTTAACAAAGTATTTGAAGCAAAAAACATCCCCTTTGATTATGATTTTTATCTCAAAAAAGAAGCTCAAAAGGAATACGAAAGAACGAACAAAACGCTGATCTATAATATTTTTGGAGATTACACAGAGATCAATTCCCTAATTCTAACTTTTGACGATCTATTTGACTACCTTTTTAGTATTTCAGGAGAATTTAAGCTTAA
>NZ_JBGTCA010000374.1:0-3981 GCF_041749095.1 Aquiflexum sp.
ATCAATTTGAACCGTTCCCCATATTTCTCCAAATAGTAGACAGGATCCGCACCGGGGAAAAATGTCCATAGAATGTCCATTTCAAAACCCACATAGTTGGGATCGGTTTTTTGGATCATTAGGTCAAAAAGTGTCCCGTCATTATGGGGATGAAATTCATAACCGTGGTTATGGTAGCAGAATGCAAGATCGAATTTGTCTTTCAGGATTTTCCCTGCTGCATTGAAATCAGCAATTGCCTTTTCTGCTGCTGCAAGATCAAATGTTCCATCATGCGGAATCCATGCAACCCGGACATAGTTTGCTCCAAGTGTTTTGGCATCTTCTCCAATTTGATTGGTTTTGGTCATCAGATCCTGATAGCTTACTCCATAAGACGAACAATACATCCCTCTTTCATCCAGCATTGCCCTGAGTTCAGAGGGGGATTTTCCAAAAAGATTGGAAAACTCCATATCCTTGATGCCCATGGACTGAAGGGTATCCAATGTAGCAGGTACATCTTTTTGGAAACTGTTACGATAGGTGTAAGATACCATCCCGGGAGTTTCAGGAAATAGCCGGGATTGGGCTTCAGTGGTTGCTGAAAATAAAAGAAGTGCTATTGCGGAAAGGGTTAAATATTTGATCATGATATCTGTTTTTAATTAATTGGATCTCGATTTCTTCTAGGGATTTTCCTTTTGTTTCAGGGGTATGGAAAACAAGTATGGCCAATTAAGCTGACTTCACGTCTTTTTCCCAGCCGGTATCTTTCAGGGCAGGATCGTTTTCCTTCTTTAAAAAGTCCGCTGAAGAAAGAGAGTCCGCTTCCCAGGTCAGGATGGCCTCATCGGGGACGATTTCTACAGGGGTTTTCCAAGAGGTGGAAGTTTCGTTGTATGCCAGATTGGATTGTGAATTGTAACAGGATATTATTGACCATCTAGGATGGTCTGATAGATTCGCCTCTGACCTGTGCAAAAGGTTACTGTGGAAAAACAAAGCGTCTCCGGGCTGGATTTCACAATACACCAACTCCATGGTCTTGAGCGAGTTCTCGACCATCACCATATCCGCACCGACTTGTTCACCTGAGAAACCATGATTTATCCTGCCCAATTTATGGGATTCTTTGATGACCTGTAGGCAGCCGTTTTCTTTATTTGCTTCTGTCAGTGCCACCATGACACTCATCATTTGGTCAGGAAACATAAATTGGTTTTTGTACCAATATCCATAATCCTGATGCCATTCCCAGGCACCTCCCACTTTAGGCTCTTTCTGCATCAGCTTGGAATGGAAATGACAGACCGGAGCATCGCTGTCCAGTAGTTGGGCTACAGCATTTACCATTTTTTCGCTTCGGGTCAGGTATCCAAATACATCGTTTCCCGGCTTGAACCACAATGAGAGTTTGGTTTTCTTACCTGAAAGATCATTGAGATCGAGGGCATTCTTTCTCATGGCATCGTCATCTGTAGCAGTGTGGTACATTTTATCCACCTCTTCTTTGGAGCAAAATCCTTTGATCAGGATATAGCCATCCCGGTTGTAGTCTGAAACTTGTGCAGGGGTTAGTTTGGAATTGGTCATGACTAAGGAATTTAAGTCTTGTCGCTTATGGTGATTTCCTGTCCGTATTTAATGATTTCATTAGCAACTGGATTGAAAATATTGAATTCGGATTCTCTTTTTATCGAAATGGGGGTTTCCAGCTTGCATACATCATATTCGGATCAAGGTCAAATATAATTCTTTTTAATGATTTACCGGGGCAACATATTTTCAATTAATGAGGTCAGGCATTATAGAAATCAGACAGCAGGTGAAAGTTCCTAAAATACGACAGAAATTATAGTTGTAATTAATTTACTTCATTCAACCCCGCATAAAGTTGTGCTACCAAACCCATCCCAAATTGGGAAATCACCCTATATCCGCTTTTCTGCAGTTCTTCCCCTCCTCTATTAATCTGAGAAACCGATCTCAGAAACCCATCTTCGGATATATATTCCTGCACTCCTTGGTAAGCCAAAGATGCTGCACTGGCAAATTCTTCCGCCAGAATCCCCATGCGAAATCCCCAAGCAAATGACGCTGCGATACCTGCAGTGGCAGAGGTGTCCACACCGGTTTCAGGAATATCGATATAGGAATAAAACAACCCTTTTTCATTTTGAAGCCCTAAAACAAAACCAGCTTGTTTTACAAAATCTTTCCTGATTTCTTCCAACCCATCCAAATCCCCAAAATCGGCATTTTCAAACTCCCTCAGCGTCTTTACAATTCCCAATAAATACCAAGCCACTCCCCGCCCCCAATTCCTATATGCTTTTTGGCTATTTGCAGTTGACCTTTGATAAATGCTATTAGTTTCAGACAAAAATTCTAACCGGAGCAGTAGGTGGTTTACAGCCAATTCCGCAAATTTTCGGTCTTTCCTTTGACAGGCAATTACTGAAAGCGGATAGGCCAAAGTGTAACATCCCTCTGTGGTAACATGACCGGTGAAATCATTTTCTGAAGGGTTTTTAAGTTTTTGGATGTATACCAGCGCATTCGAAATTGAAATGTGGTCCGGATATAAATTACCAATGGCCGAAAAAGGTAAAAAATCTTCCAAACTATTGAATTTTCCATCCATGGGATAAGTTTGTGGACTTTCGAAAATAATTCCCTTTTCAGGGTCCAAGTAAGAATTCAATTGCGATTTAAGGGTTGCTGTGGCGGCTGATTTTCCCTGCTTGTGCAGCTCAAGAAGGCCATCTTGTACACTACCTCCCATCCAACCAAATGGACTGAAAGAGTTCATAGAATAAAGATTCTTAAAAAAAGCAGCTTCCTTGTTTGTTTTTTCAGGTAAGAACAAATGTGGCTGCAAGCCGGAATTGTCTTGGCGCAGCGCATCCAAACCATAAAACCAAGCTTCTTTACTACCTTGGATCAGTTCCAATCCAATACCTTCCAAGAGAATCTGTTGGTAATGAACCGCAGCAATTTGTAGCTCAAAAGGTTGAAAGGGATGGGCATATTGGATATCAAAAATACCCAGTTCCGTTTTTGATTTAGTTAAAAAAACCTTGATTATTACATGTTCCCTTATATCCAAGGCGGCAGTAAGTCTAAGGAAAAATGTATCGGTTTTTGGCTTCTGTCCTGACTTTGAAAATGAAATTACCGTCGGTGAATTTTCATCTTTTGTCACAATCGGAAAAGCATTCCACCCCAATGGAATCCTTTTTGCTGAATCCACCGGTTTGGTAGGAAAATGCGTGTCAATTGCAAGTTGACGCAAATCATTTGAATTCAACCCTCTAAAGACCAATGCGAGTCCATCCTTGTTGAATGCCAAAGAAGCGGCACCAACAATAGCTCCATTAACCAAAAATTTTCTTCTATTCATCTTGTTCGGCGGTATAATCAACCTCTTTTTTGAAATCCTAACCGGCTGATTTCAAAGCCTCAAATATATCTTTCATATACCCAATGGCAAATATTTTTCCTGTTATTTCATACCCGACAGAAGTGCTACCTACGAACTTTGCAGGAAATAGAATAATATTTGCAGAATTTTGAAAAAAACAGATGTAAATTGAAGTTTGATTTATATTCCTGTAATTCAGGGTTTTAATACTTAACAATCAAACGAACCAAACCATGACCAAATCATTCTTTTTAAAAAGCCTTTTTATTTCTCTGATCGGTTTTTCCGGAATTTGTGAAGGAGAATCCTTTGCACAGGATATAAAAGAAATGCTCTATGTAGGCACCTATACAGAACGGGACAGCCAAGGCATCTATGTCTTTGAGTTTGACAGAGCGGAGGGTAGATTGACGCAGGTGCAAACTATCTCGGACAGGGACAGCCCAACCTACCTGGACATCCATCCCAATGGTGGATATTTATATGCTGCAAACAGGCAGGGAACTATGGAGAATCCGGAAGAAGGATCAGTCAGCACTTTTCAGATCAACCAACAAACCGGGGAATTAAAACAC
>NZ_JBGTCA010000375.1:0-16126 GCF_041749095.1 Aquiflexum sp.
ACTTATCCCTATATTGGGTTTATCCTTGATATTAGTGTTTATCCGATTTCTGAAGGGGCCAAGTATTGGAGACAGGGTTATTTCCCTGGATATGCTGATTTTGATTTCGATTGGAATCATTGCTGTTTACAGCATGCAAAATGACCAAAGTACCTTTTTGGATATAGCCATGCTTTTTGCTTTGATAGCATTTTTGGGTACGGTGGCTTTTGCTTATTTTATGGAACAAAGAGAGAAAAAAGATGAGTGAAATATTGATCATGATATTATCCACCATGGGAGCGTTGTTTGTACTTTCAACGGCTATTGCCATGTTAACTAAGCCTGATGTGTATCTTAGAATCAATGTCACCACTAAGGCAGCCACCTTGGGACTGGGGTTGATTTTGGCATCGGCCGCAATATATTTCGATGATATTTCTGTGACAACCCGGGTAATATCCATCATATTGTTTATTTTTCTGACAGCTCCCATTGGAGGTCACATGCTGATGCGGTCTGCCTATTTTACAAAAACTCCTATCTGGAGTGGAACCAAAATTGACGAATTAGCAGGGCAGTATGATCCTGAAACACACGAACTGTACAGTGAAGAACACGATACATCCATCAAACCGGAAATAACCGATAAATCCACTTGATATGAAGAAAATCAAAATATCCCTTATTCTACTGACTGCTTTCATTATGACCATTTCATGCGACGAAACCCCTCAAGAAGAAAAAGTAGAAAATAAGTATGAATTTCTTGTTGGATCCTATACGGATTCTGAGGAAGAAGGCATTTCATTATTGACTATCAATCCTGAAGAAAACTTAATAGCCACCAAAGTCATTGCAGCAGGAGTTAAAAACCCATCTTTTGTGGTCAGTAACAAAGCACAGACTTTGGTTTTTTCGGTTGAAGAAACCGGAGGAGAGAATGGCGGAAAGGTGAGTTCCTTCAAATTTGATAGGCAAAACAATACTTTGGAATTGCTTGATACAGAAGAAAGTTTTGGAAACTCCCCTTGTTACCTGGCCTTAGACCCAAAAGAAGAATTTTTGGTGGTGGGCAATTACTCAGGAGGGAATTTTTCAGCCTATAAGATTAGCAATGGAATGCTGGAGCATGTTCAGACCATCAATCATGAGGGTCAGAGCGTGGTTTCGGGCAGACAGGACGGATCCCATGTACACAGTGTTGTTTTCCATCCAAATGGCAAACAGATGCTTGTTGGTGACCTTGGGACAGATAAAATTTTCATCTATGACTTTAATCCTACCTATGCTGTTCCTTTCAATCCGGCATCTCAACCTTACGTGGAAGTGGGCCCGGGTTCTGGCCCTAGGCATTTGGTTGTCCATCCTGATGGAAAAACAGTTTATTTGATTCATGAAATGAGTGCCGAATTGGGGGTCTATTCTTATGATGCAGGCAAAATGGCAAGAAAACAGGTAGCCCAATTAACAGGAGAAGGATTCATCGGGAATGTAGGTGCTGCTGAAGTGAGAATCTCGCCAGACGCTAAATTTGTATATGCATCTAATCGTGGAGACGCCAATGATATTTCTGTTTTTGGGATAGGAAGCGATGGTCAAGTGACCTTTGTGGAAAGAGTGGCTACCGGTGGTGAAACTCCTCGAAATTTCGCAATCACCAAAGACGGTGAATATTTAATTGTCGGAAATCAAGGGTCTAACAGTATTATTGTATTTGATAGAGATCAAAAAACCGGGAAGCTTGTAAAAACAGACTTGGCAGTTTCCATCAATAAGCCTGTTTACTTTTTTGGGCTGAATTGAATTTTAAAAAAGACGAAGGATAATATTAAAATAGGCCTTGATTTAAAATAATTTTCTGCCTTAAGTACAAAATACTTTGAAATTATTTTAGTTCTATAGTTTTATATATTAAAAGTATCCTTACCTTTGGGCATTATTAATTCAATTACAAATTTATCATGAACACAGGAAAAGTTAAGTTTTTTAATGAGTCCAAAGGATTCGGTTTTATTATTGACAATGAATCTTCAAAAGAGTATTTCGTTCACATCACAGGTTTGATCGACGAAATCAGAGAAGATGACGAAGTTACTTTCGACCTCAAAGAAGGAAGAAAAGGCCTGAATGCTGTGAATGTAAAAGTAGTCTAATCTATAGCATTGACATCAAAATTGAGAAACCCCGAATTAATTCGGGGTTTTTTTATGTCTAAAATCCGACCTTCCAAGTTGATTTTTCAACATTATACTCCAAGTATCCATTTGTTATAGTCAATGGCGAATCAAAATTATTACTGTACAATTGACCGGTCCCCAAGCCTTGGGGCATGGTGATTTGATAAGTTGAGGTAAATTGTGCAATGGCATTCAAACCAATGTTGCTTTCCAATGCTGAGGTCACCCACCATCCAATACCCATATTCTCTGCCAATGCAATCCATTCGTGACTGGCTGCAATACCGCCCAATAGCGTAGGTTTGATAATGATGTATTGTGGTTTGATTTTTTCCAATAGATCTCTTTTAGCCGAATAGTTATTCATTCCGATCAACTCCTCATCAAGTGCAATAGGCAGTGGTGTCTGCCCGCACAATTCAGCCATCAACTCCATCTGTCCCTGTTTAATCGGCTGTTCAATGCTGTGAAGATCGAAAGAAGCCAATTTATCCAATTTCAGCATTGCATCATCAGGAGTAAATGCACCATTGGCATCAACCCTTAAAGTAATTTGGGATGCATCAAATTGTTGGCGTATATATCCCAACAAATCACATTCCCGGTCAAAATCAATGGCACCGATCTTCATTTTGATACAGGTAAATCCCTCATTCAGTTTTTTATCGATTTGCTCCAACATAAAATCCTTTGTTCCCATCCAAATCAGGCCATTGATGGGGATACTTTTATGCTGATTAAAAAAAGAAGTATCAAAGATCAATTTATTTCCATTGTGCCATAAATCCAAAAGAGCAGTTTCAAAGGCAAACCTGATACTTGGAAGAAAAGAGGGTATATGATTATTAACCCAATCCAATATGGAAGCTTCATCCTTTGAAATGGACAGGCCTGTTAAACTCTTGCATAAATTTTCCAAATGAGTTTCAAAATCCGGTATATCATCAATACTAAGTCTGACAAGAGGTGCAGCTTCCCCCCACCCTATTGTTTGTGGGTTTTCTCTTTGATATGCTTTAAGTAAAAAAATCTTTTTATCCGTTAGTACTCCCCTCGATGTCCCTGCTTCAAATTTGAATTGGAGCAAATGCGGCACATAAGTAAACTGTATATCTTTTAAAACTTCTGTCATTCGGATTATATTTGCGACCTAAATTACATTTCCTTTATATTAACTTCCTTTATGGAATCTTTGAAAACCATCCAAGAAATCAAATTATCGGATTACGAATATACTTTACCTGACGACAGAATCGCAAAGTTCCCCCTGGAAAAAAGGGATGATTCAAAGCTAATTCAATATAAAGACGGCAAAATTTCACACCATCGTTTTAATGAACTTCCAGGACTTGTTCCTTCGGGCAGTATGCTGGTTTTCAACAATACCAAAGTAATTCCTGCAAGGCTGATATTTCAAAGGGATACAGGTGCCAAAATTGAGGTTTTTCTTCTTAAACCTGTTTCACCAAGTGCTGTCATCAATGAAATAATGGTGCAAGCCGGACCGGTAGTTTGGGAATCCATGATCGGAAACCTAAAGAAATGGAAGGATAATGAAATACTTCAAGGTCAGGTTAGGATCAACGGACAGTATTGCATCATCAGTGCACAGTTGATCGATAGAGAAAATAAGTTGGTGGAAATGTCCTGGACCGGTCAGGATATACCATTCGTTTCAATAGTAGAGGCCACCGGAGAAGTACCTCTCCCTCCTTATTTGGGACGAAAAGCCACGCCGGAGGACAAACCACGGTATCAAACTGTCTATTCCAAAATGGAAGGGGCCGTTGCTGCACCTACTGCAGGTTTGCATTTTACGGAAGAGGTATTGGGGAAATTAAAATCAAACAATGTAAAGGAGGAGTTTCTGACCCTTCATGTTGGTGCAGGAACTTTCCAGCCTATCAAGGATGAAACTGTCACAGACCATCCCATGCACAGTGAACAAATGGTAATTGATATTGATACCGTCAGAAACCTGACACTTCATCAGGATAAAATCATTGCTGTCGGGACTACATCGATGAGGACCTTGGAAAGCCTTTATTGGTTTGGTGTTAAAATATTAAATTCCAATGAAACTGTTTTTTCTATAGAAAAACTATTCCCCTATTTAGAATTTGATGAATTACCGCAACGAAGAGAAAGTTTCGAAGCGGTTTTAGGTTATATGGTTGAAAAAGGAATAAATGAAATAACCGGAACTACTGAGATTTTTATCATGCCCGGATACGATTTCCATGTCTGTGATGGACTGATCACCAATTTTCATCAACCATCCTCAACTTTGATTTTATTGGTGGCTGCATTTACAAAAGGTAAATGGCGGAATATTTATTCGGAAGCCTTGAAAAAGGATTATAGATTTCTGAGTTATGGTGATTCCAGCATACTTTGGAAAAATTAATTTTTAATCAGAACTTCCTGACCCTAGTTTCTTAATCCCATTGATCAAATCCTGAAAGTAAGTCCTTCCCACAGGAACTGAATCTTTTCCGATTGTTACCTCTCTTGGATTGATACTGTTGATTTCATCCAACCTGACAATATAGCTTTTGTGAATCCTGAAAAAATCTGATACCGGCAACACTCCTTCAAATTCCTTTAGTATATTTCGAAGTGAAAAAACCTGTGTCCGGGTTACCAATGTGGTATAGTTTCCATCACCTTTCAGCCACATGATGTCGGTCCATTTTACCTTGATCAAATTCCCCTTGTTTCTGATAAAAAGGCCGTCCTTGATTAAAAAATTCCCAGAATCTCCACTGTCTCCATTTAATTGTCTTCCATTCTGTTGCCAATCATTTTTGGATTTCATTTCTCTAATTACTTCTTTCATTTCTTTGAATATTTTGCCTGTTGACAAAATAACTTCTTGAGATGATTATTGTTTAAAAGATGTTCAATCCCCAAAAGTATCCGATTGGTTCATTTTTTTAGTATTGTTTCGGATTATCTGATCAAGTTCCTCAGCGAGCGGCTTGAGGTATGAAAAATATTGTTGGTTTTCCTTATTCAGTTGTTTTTTATCAATCAAATCAAGCAATCCCAAAATAGAGGAAAGTGGAGACCGTAGCACATTGCTTTGGGTATGAATTATTTCTCTGAGCAATTCATTATTTTTCAAAACTTTCCCCACATGATTCAATTCATGCTGAAGATCCTTTGCCCTGTACACCATGCAGACCACCTTGTGGTTGGCATCACAGATTGGTATAAATTGATGATGATACAATCTATTTTCGGAAGGATCGGGAAATTGGACAATCTGATCAAATTCTACAGTTTTACCTCCGAAAATATTGTCTATGTTTTTCAGAAAAATCTCTTCAATACCCGGAAGTAAGTAATGGACAAATCTCTCATTTTCTTGAAGGACTTTATTGAAGACCTCATGCACTAAATCCTTTGCAAGGGCATTGAACTTAATGATTCTCATTTCATTGGTCATCAGGAAAAAAATCTCTGATGCATTTTCCATAACAGCCTCTAAAGTCAATTGCATCAGATTATTTTGCCGTGCAAGACTCTTTACTTCCGAAATATCCTTGAAGTAAACATCAAGCATGTCATCTTGTGGATTGATGATGACCTGATACCACTTACCCAACTCAGTAATGTAATCTTCAAAAGTCCTTGCTGAACCCGATTCTTTGGCTTTCTTGAATTCCAGGGCATATTCATAAATCTTAGGGTGTTTGAAAACATGCCAAACCTTTTGTTTGATCAGTTCAGTTAATTCAGTCCCAAAAAGTGACGCAGCCATTGGGTTGGCATATTGTATTTCCCAATTGGCATTAAGCTGAAAACAAACATCTGTCTGTAGATTTATTTTTTTATTCTCCGGCCCAACCATCACCTCAATTTCTTCCTGTTGGGTTCCAATCCCTAAAATTCCAAAAATGTCACCGTCATTATTATTGAATACAGAAAATTCCCAACAGACCAATTGCATTAAATGCTTGTGGTGGAATTTAAAAACCTGATTTGGAGATTGAATAGATTTATCTATAATTATCTCAAATTCAGTACTTTCAATATCATTTATTAAATCATGAAATGAGATGACTTCATCTTCTAAATTGGTAAATTCAAAAAACTCCCGCAAATAAGGATTGGTATATAAACCGTTACCCTCCAAATCCAGGACCATAACCATGAGGTTGGAAGACTCCTTTAAAAATACAGGAAGCTGTTCTTCTATTACTTTGGTTTGGATCATTGGAAAATGAATTACTAAGGGGTGAATTATAAGCAAATCCAAATTTATTTATCCATAAAAATCAAAACGGTATGCAATATAATCATTAAAACAAAGATTCCTGTAGGCGACCTAAAAAATTGAACTCCAACTATTTAGCCTATAATATGACGTAAGATTAAAAAGATCATTCAAATACATTTTCGAAAGTTTGAGAAACAAAAAAAGATATTAAAACAACCTTTTCGATAATAAGCTTATTTAAAAATATTTTTAAGCCATTACCTGATTTCCTGCAGTTTCAAGTTCAGACATCTCCTGAACAAAATCCGGGTAATTCACTTCTTTGATCAATATGATCATTGTGTGTGCAAATTCCTGCTTACAAATTTCTATTGAATAATTATAATCAGCTGATTCATAATTATTTATCCTTTTTTCATCGAACATACGCATCAATACTTCTTTGCGGTTGGATTTGATGCAAAGCTTGTCATGGTTTTTAAGACTTGAGACAACAGTGAAGTTTCCTAAGAGAGAATTAATTATCATAATTGTAGCGTTTTTATCATTCTATATTTGTTTTAGTTCCAATTTTAATGCCAAAGTGCCACTAGGAGAAAGCCAGTTGATTTATGTGAGTAATCCGAACCATAAATTACTCAGGTGATAAAGGTAGCTATTAATAAAATTCAAGAAAATACCGTAAACAGGGTATTTTTACCAAAATAAAATCCTTATCCATCTTTATTTAATTCAAAAGGACACGAATATAAGACTTCTCCATTTAATTCAAATTATCTGGATATTAAATTTTTAAAAAACCAAAAATCATCACGGAAATTGAGGCTATGCTGATACAATATGGTTACAGGGATCCACAATTCCAATTTGATTAATGTTTCCAAAATTATCCGAGATCAAAAAGGAAAGGGAGGAATTTCGTTTATGGAAAACTGCATATAGTTAGATGTTTCCAAAAGAAGAAAAGAGGAGCTTTTTCATTTTTTGAAAAAAACTGAGGAAAATTTTGTTGTTGAATCACAGCGCCTTAAAATTTATATCCTGATAGCTGATCGTTATATTGGGTAACCAATTTTGTTTATCTGACGAATTATCATTTATATTTGCATCACTTTGGGAAACAGGGAATGTTTCTTGAATAATTAGAGAGTTGGGTGAGTGGCTTAAACCACCCCGAACGATCGGGATAAACTGTCGTACGAGTAGATAATTATAAATAAATATAGAGAGTTGGGTGAGTGGCTTAAACCAGCAGTTTGCTAAACTGTCGTACGTGTCAAAGCGTACCGGGGGTTCGAATCCCCCACTCTCTGCCATTGGGATAACTGTCGTACGTGTCAAAGCATTTCGCCGCGGCGAATCGAATCCCCCACTCTCTGCATCAAGTCCAAATCGCAAAGTTTGGACTTTTTTTGTTTCTATTTTTTCCAGTCAATTTTTCGAACTAAAATCATTGATTAAACCAACCTGTTTAAAGTGGCAAACTGTAGTACGTGTCAAAGCATTTTGCCGCGGCGAATCGAATCCCCCACTCTGCTTCAGGTCAGACCAAAGCTAACTTAGAATCAATTTACCATCTCTTGCTTACCATTGAGTTCATTATTAACACTTCTACGGGGAGTCCTAGAAGCTTTCTGAGGTTTCTGATTTATCTATTGTAAGAGCTCGCTTGCGGTTGAGAACAAGGCTTACAGTTGTCTTACTTCCAATAGCCTGAATAAGGTCTTTGTCCTTTAATCCTTTCATTTCCATTGCTTCTTTGACAGCTGTGATCGGTTCGGGCAAAGCGATAGGGTAATGCTCCTTTTCATACTTTTCTACAAGTGTGACCAAGAGTTCTGCTTCCATCCCTTCAGGACTATCTGGATTCGCATCAAATATTGTGGAAAGCCTCTTTAAAGCTTTTTCATATTCTTGCTTTGTGGTGATGGGTTTGTTCCATTTCATGGATTGAAGTTAATGATAACTGAACTTATACTACTTTTACATATGGGGAAACGATAAGTGCAAATTCATCACTTTCTTCAAGTAAGGTCATGATCTTACCTGAAATCTCACTGGGTTTAATAAATTTCATGCTTCAATTTTGGGGTTTGGGTGATTTATTTTAATCTTAATATTTGTTCTTTGAACGCCCTCTCAAACCTAGGCAAATTCTCAATAAAGAATTGGTTCATTTGATCCCAGTCACCTTCATTGAAAAGGTTTATACCTGTCATCTCGGTTTTGATTCTGGACATTTTATTGTCGGGTAATTCTTGCCATTCTAAAGGTCTTCCAAAAGCTGTTTCAATATCAGATTTTTGCTGGTAAAGTCTTTTAAAATCCCGCTTATTGGTTTCTTTTGAAGATGACAATATACCTAATTCTACTCGCACACATGACTTGGTTATGATCATGGTGAAATTTATACCTGATTTTCCTGCGCCTGTACTAAGCCAATGATCTTTTGTAGGTTTGATTTTGGTAAATAAGCCCGTGCCTTCTAATAATGGAATAAGCTGTTGCCAATATTTCCTTCTGATGGAAAACTTTCCGGGTTCTCCGCTATTAACAGGTCCACTTTGGTATTTGATGAAAAGTTCTTCTTCCATTTCATAGATAGTCAAAAGCTTTTTTAACGCGCTGAATTTGGTATTGCTATCGATATTTGCTTCAACAAACCATCCATTGGCTATTTCTCTTCCATCTCTGAAATCTTTAATATTTCTAGTGATTTTAATAATTTCTTGACCTTCTAAAAGCAACTCTGAATTCTTTTGATATAGTTGTTTTAATACATAAAAGTACATTTGGGCCACGGCCTCCTCATCTATTTTTGTATCTTCAAAGATGAAATACTCTAACTTTTTGTAAGTAGGGGTATCGGCATCAAAAATATTCTGTTCTTCCGCATCTCTGGAATCAAAAACCACTACATCTGGATACTCCCAAATTTTCAAAAACCTTTCATAAATAATTTTTAATCGTTCTTCAAAGGCAGAGATATCCCATTTATCAATTTTTTGAAGGTAAGTATTGAGCCACAGTCTACTGAATATATATCCTTGTTCTTTCCCTGCTTCATTCATTTCCTTTTTCTCTTTGAAGGTGCGGTTACTCAATGCACCATTATTGCCCGAAAGGGTCAGGTTACCAATGGTATTGAGATACTTTTCCTTGAAGTCAAAATAACTCTCAGGTCTAAGTTCATCTTCCCATTCTGGACATGGTGTTCTTGGGAAAATATGTTCGACCGTTATCTGCTCGTTAGAAGTATCTACATGTTCTTTATTCTTGAAATTTTCCAATAACTCGAAAAGATAGTTCCTGTTCTTTGCTTGGGTATTGTACAGGTCTTTGTCTCTGAGTGCAACCTTGATTTCTTCATTGGTCGGAAATTTCAAAGACCCTCCTTTTTTGAGTAAAGCCACCGCAAGAGATTCATAATACTCTTCGGAATCAATCTCCGAGTAAAGAGTCATGAATATTTTGTTGAGCGCACTGGTCGGTAAACCTATGATGAACCTTCTCCAAACAAAACTCTGTACCAATTTGAGAACTTTAATCAGCTCATCTTTATTGATGATACCATTTTCTTCATCTTCAAAAACCTGCAAAAGGAAAGGGTAAGCAACATTAATCTCCAACCTATGGATATACTCAAGCTCTCTTCTAATTAGTTTATCAGGAACAGTTGAAGGATTTACAAACTTCTTGTAGTGGTATGATAAGGACTTGATATTTTCTAATTCTTGATGATAGGTTTCATCCTTCTTATTTTGGTAAAGCCCTTTAAACTCAGCATAGACCTTGTTCTTATTAGGGATCTTTTTGTTTTTAAGGGTTAGATAATCCCGGATATAGTCTGACACCAAAGAAGTTCGTTTTGTAATGTCTCTGGCGTTTTGCTCGATAGGACTCCAAACGGCTTCATAGACTTTTGTCTGCCCCAAGTGAGGTAAGTCCATCAAGATAAAGTTCCTGATCAAATCAGACTGAGAAAGGTCAAGACCAGTAGAGTTTAGACTTTCAAAAATCCGCTGAGGATCATCCTTTCCTCTCTCCAGGGATATCTCCACAAAAATCAGCCTATGCAATCCTTCCAGAATAGTTTGAAAATTTTCCTCAGTAATGATGCCTCTGAAATAATTGTAATTCTCAATGACATTGGAATAATCATCTATGCCTTTTTCTGTTCCGACAAGTATAGCTTTGAATGCCACCGAATTTGCATCTGTTTGCTTTAGTTTTAGCTTGCTGATTTCATACTGAACATATTGATTGATCAAAAAGGTGTTGTAAAGCATATCAGCATCCTGTTTTTTGCCATTTTCCAAGGAAAAGCTATAAAGAGCAACAAATAGAATATTGATAGTGGTAAGGCGCTGCTGACCATCAATGATAATTAACTCCCTGACTTCGCTAGTACTGTAAATCCCTTCATGGATAAAAACGATGCTTCCGATAAAGTGGGAACTTCTGTTTTCCTCCCGGACTGAAATTATATCTTTCAAAAGCTCCTCACACTCTGTCGTGGTCCAGTCATAGTTCCGCTGATAAACAGGTATAACAAACTGTACTTTTGGTGTTTGTAAAAAATTGATTATTTGTAATTCGTTGGCTTTCATTTTTTTTTAAGAAGATTATCCTGTAATTCTTAACTACTTAGATTATTTCAGTTTGATTCTAGATTAAATACTTTTATCAATTCTTTATAATCAACCTCTTCAATGTCTTTCCAATAAATCATTGAATCAGTGTTTATACCGATTTTATCAAATTGGTATTTTTAAGGATGTTCGAAGTCAATAAAATTTAAAATGTTGAACTTAATCACTCGATTTAATCTCATTTTTTCAATAACTACATTAGGGTGAATGGCAAAGTTTATCGAATATTGATCTGTCTGAATACTAGGATAAACAAATAAATCTGTTCTCAAAGAAAAATCGGCATATAAATGCTGATGCGCAATAAAGCTCGAAGCGGTATAGGTATTTTCGTAAACAAATAAGTTTGACAAATATTCTAATACCTTTTTAAATCCATTTATTTGATCGGAGTTAAAATCCTTCTTTAGAAGTTGTTCTATTTGACGGTAGCTCGAGTCAGTCCATAATTTATAAGGGCTATTTTGAGCAAGGTTTCCAAATAAATAAGGTGTTATTCTTACTTTAATATTTTCTATAAATTTCCATTCCGATAAGAAAAAAGTATTCTCAGGATTTATAGGGCAGGAATTTTTTAATACTTCAAAAATGGTAGTTGATGCATCATTCGAACAATATAATACGGGATTTCCTGGAATATTGGCTCTTTGATAAGAATTGATTAAATGGTTTGGTGGATAGGAATATTCAGAAATTAAAGCAGGATTCATCGAATCATCGAATCTTCTCAGCCTATAAAAGGTAAATGGAAAGGTTGTTGTATCTACACTTGTTGATGTTATTGGGAATATCCCAACTTTTTTTACGAATAGTTCATGAAGTCTCTTATTAAATTCTTTTGGATTTTTAGAAATTTGATAGTTATCCCATTTTTCAATAAGAACAAGTTCCTCAATACCTCTTTTCACCTCGTCTAATGAAGGAAGATTTTTAAGTAATTTTAATTTTTCACCTTTCATTTTGATTTGGTATTAATTTCTTACTATTATTTCAATCTCCTCCTCAGTCAACCCATAAAGTTCATAAACCAATTGATCGATTTGGTTTTTAAGGTCCTCATCCAAAGGGTAAGTTTCAATTGCTTTTAAAACCAATTCATCTAATTCCTTTGATTCCAATTTTACAGGCATTGGTATATTTTTGATATACCTTGATTCAAAACTCAGCCATCCGCCACGCATTTGGGTAGAAGTTAATTTTATAAACCATTCGGTCACTTTTGAATTTAAGATGGCAAGCAAAAAATAGTTGGATATTCCTTCTTTTGGAACTATTCCATATCCACCGGCAGCACCACCGGTAAACATAAACTCACCTTTTTGGTCATAACTAAACCGGGGGCTTGGAGCAATATCAGGTGTGAATATTTTGGGATTATTAATCAGGTTAAGAGCCTTTGGATAAACATAACCATACCATTTTTCTCCTATCATTTTACCTGACTCCCTGTTTTCTAAATAATCCTTATTCAACATTAAATATTCATAAGTCTTTGGAAATTCTATCTTTATTTGAGCTAATTCAACTAATTTCCCATCTTGGTATGGAAAAAGGATAAGCAATTCTGTTTCAATAATTTTAAATGGTCTACTGTTTCCACCTTTTATCAAAGGGAAAAGGTAAGTTTTCTCCAATTCAAATTCTTGCTCCCTAGCCTCGGAATATACTTTGTACGTTCTTTCTGTTTCTCCTAGTTTTTTTACTATATAGATTTTATCCGCACTTGTTTTCAGACCCTGAAAAATCCTATCTGTCACTGATTCCAATGTTAATCCAGAACTTTTAAGGGAATTCATCAATAGTAATTCTTGACTTCTTAAAAATTCCCAAGCCTCATTTGCCAGTGAATCATAAAGGGTTTTGCTAAATAATGAATCTTCTACAGATAGGATTTCAGATGGGTCAGACCAATTCAAAAAATCAATCCCGTCATTCGTCCCTTTGTTCATAAAAAATATCCCTGTATATGTAGTTGCATCTTCAAAAACTTGAGCAGATCCAAAATGGACAATTTTGGTCGGGAATGTATTTTTAGTTAAAAAGTCTCTTATTGCAACACCATAGTTAGCATTCAAGAATTTGTGCGGCATTATATAAGAAAGTTGTCCCTTAGTTTTAAGCAGTTTATAACCCAATTCAATGAAAGGAATATAAATATCATAATTTCCTTTGCCAGTAGATTCATAGGATTTATTAAGGTAATCTACAAAATCTTGTTCCGAATTCGTCAAATCCTGGATTCTTATGTAAGGAGGATTTCCTATAATCAAATCAAACCCTTCAAAGCCTCCATCATCATTCAAAACTTCAGGGAATTCAAATCTCCATTCAAAGGATCCGTTATAAATCTTACGCTCTTTTATCTCATCAATCTTTTTGGACAGCTTTTCAATTTCATTCTCCAAATTCTCCTGTTCCAATTTGCGCTTTAATTCTATTTTATTATTTCCATAATCACTTTCTGGCTCAAATAAGAAAGTACCTGTGAAACGGTGATAAAGTTCACTTGCTAGCTTATCTAACCTTTTTTTCAAAGGGTTATTCATAGTGATAGTTGAAGAAAATCCTCGCTTAATCTCCAATATCAACCGCTCCATTTCTCGCTTTTCTTCCTTATTTTGGGCATTTCGATAAGTAGCTACCGCCATTCTATAGCTATCTATGGAAAACTTACTTTTCTTAAGCGCCTCACTCAGATCCGCATCAATAGCAAATCGACTGACAAGCGAGTTGCCACATTTGATATTGATGTCAATGTTGGGGAGGGTTTCCAATACCCGCTGAACTTTGAGGTCTTTATTCTCTGCCCTTACCTCCTCACTGCCCTCTAAGCATACAGGTGAACTGTTTTTACCACCGGCTGGAAGCTCTTTGTAGTAAGCGCTCTTCAGCAGTTCTATCCATAGCCTGAGCCTACAGATTTTGACGGAGTTGGGATTGATATCCACCCCGAAAAGGCAGTTTTCTATAAGGGTCTGTTTTTCATGAAATAGTGTCTCTTGAATGCGCTGACTCTCCATGTTGTTGGGATTGTATTCGAAGAGTTTCCCTTCTTCATCGGTTACGACCAACTCGTCATTGACAACCTCTAACTGATATTCCTTTAGCCGACGTCCATTTCTGTCCTGCAGGACTTTAAGGTCGTTTTTGATGGCGATAATTTCATTCAGTGCAGATACCAAAAAATGTCCCGAACCTACCGCAGGATCACAGATTTTTATGCTGTTGATGATATGATTTGCTTCTTTCCGGTCTTCAATCTGATCATAGATTTGGTCAAGACTTTCCGAAAGTTCCGAACTTTCCGATACCTTGAAACCTGACTCTGTGAACTTCTGCACCACTGCCCTTCTGATCGTCTCCCGGCACATATACATGGTGATAAAGCCCGGTGTGAAAAAAGAGCCATCTTTGTAGCCATTGATTTTCTCGAAGATAAGACCCAGCACCGAGGCATTGATCAGCGTTTTGTTTTCCTCTTGAATATCTTCCGAACCTTCTGAGCTGAAATCATATGCATTTAGGAATTCAAACAAGTATTCCAATGTGGTCAGATTTCCTGTTCGCTTTTTGCCCTGCTCGTTTTTCAGCACAGTGGAACTGATAATAGGAACAGTTTTTTCATCCCTAAGATTGCTGATAAAAAGGGTGGTGTGTTCTATTTCTGTTGGTTCAAAAAGAGAGCTGTTGAGATAAGGAACCTTACCAAAAGCACTGATTACTTCCTCACTTCTGTCAGAATAATCTCTTGCCAGTACCTTAAAGAACAGGCTGTTTAGGTCATCGTAATTCCTGATCTTATCCAAATTGAGAAAAGAGTAAGACTTGTCCCCTTTATAGTAAGTGATCAGCTGTGCTTCAAGCAATTTGAGAAATAGGATTCTATTGATCCACGTAATACTCAGCTCAAGTGCCACATTGAAAAGCCTTTCTTCATTGGTATTGCCAAACTGTCCCGGTTTTTCCAACCGACTGATTTTGTCCAGGCTGTCCAGTTCCATAATGGCACTTTCCAAGATGGTGCCTGCATTTCTTTCCCCAGGCTTATTCCTGCCGATCAGCTTCTTGCCTCCTTCCTTGGATTCGGTAAGTCCTATAATATGTAGCAATTCACTGTAGAAACGCTTGTCCAAGCTATTACTGTCATTGGAAAAAGGCAGCTTCAGCATATGTTCCGGTGAGAGCAATTTGAAAAGTGCAATCAGCTTCACATCATCCTTCTTATCGGCATTCCTCAGCGGTTTGTCATAATTCCTCAGGTCAAAATACGTGAAAGGCAATTCACCTTCCAGTTTGTCGATCTCACGGGAAGCAATTTCCTTGTAGAAAAAATCGGTAGTATTTCCCGATAACCTTCCTTCCTCAAAAGCTTTGAAATCCTTTACCAAAGCCTTGTTCTGTGCAAAAACTTTCTCAAACACCGATGCATCAAACACAAACCATTCATAAATATTCGTCACTACAAGGTGTTTGACTTCAAGGTTGTTTTGAGTGATTCTTTCTCTTAGGAAATAAAGAATAAGTTCCTGAAAGGATTTGACATTGAGATTGACCTTAGGGTTCACCCTCACCCCTAGCCCCTCTCCCTGAGAGAGAGGGGGACTTTCAGAGCTCAACCTTGAATTTTGAAATTCCTCCCCCTCGCCCCTTGGGAGAGGGAGTTGGGGGGTGAGGGTGTTTTGTCCTTGAAGAGGAAGTCGGGAAGTGAGGGTATTATCCAAAATTCCCTGCAATACCTTCTCTGTTTCAAAAAGCACCTCTTGATTAGTGAACCGAAGAACAGTTAAACCCAATTCGGCTAATTCATATGTTCTCCCTTCATCATATTCTATCTGATCCTGACCTAAATGATAGCCGCCATCAATTTCAAGAGCCAATCGGTGTTCTGCACAATAAAAATCAAGTACAAACTTATCCTCAATTGGATGCTGTCTTCTGAATTTTAAACCATTGAGTTTCCTATTTCGCAATATCTCCCAAAGAAAACTCTCAGCATGAGTTGCATCCTTCCTGTTATTTCTGGCAAATGCAAGTATCATTGGATCCACCATCTTCCCCTGCAGCTCAATTTTCGGAGTTACCTCCCCCTC
>NZ_JBGTCA010000376.1:0-14905 GCF_041749095.1 Aquiflexum sp.
ATATTCATCGGCCAAAGCATTGATATCTGTCGGCACTTTCTCCCCTGAACTTGTCCGGCTGTGCTCCAACATCCCCTTCACAATCGCATCAGCCCGCTTGCCGTGGTGATTGATTTTTTCCAGATTCTCTTTGATATCCCCAAGTATTTCGCTGACCAAAGTCTCGTCTCCCGCTTCTTTGTTCTTGGCTCTTTCTTCCTCAATCTCAGCTACCAGTTCCGCACTTACTTCCGAAAAATTATTCACAAAATTCAACGGGTTCTGTATCTCATGGGCAATGCCGGCGGTAAGCTCTCCGAGTGAGGCCATTTTTTCTGATTGGATCAATTGGGCCTGTGTTGATTTGAGGTTTTCCAGGGATTGGTTAAGCTGGGCTGTGCGTTCTGTTACCTGTTTTTCCAGGGTTTCTTTTTGTGTGGCCAGTATCTGTTTTTTTTCCTGCTCCTGTGCGATTGTTTTATCCGACAGCTGCTGCACTTCTGAAAGTTTTTTCTCCAGGTCTTTGGTCGTGTACGCATATTGCAGCGAAAGGTATAGGGATAAGGATATGGGGATGGAAAGCACACTTAAATGATAAAATAGAGAACCTAAATTGTATTCTCCGCCAATAGGAGGACCGTATGGTAAAATGCCATACAGCATCAAGTTAAAAAGAAAGAAAAAGATAAAATAGCATCCCAAACCTGCCATTACAATACCTACACCCCTTTTGCCTTTTCCATAGGCTGTCAAAGAAATGTAGAAAGCTACAGCAGTGCCAAATAAAAGAGGAATCATCATTCCCAAATAGAATCCCCAATTATAGCTAAGAAATAAAAGAGGTATTCCCGAAGGAAATAGAATAATTACAACCCAAAAGGACCATCCTTTTCTGGAAGAAAAAAGCGTGTGTACAGCAAGAAACAGAAACAGACCATACAATGGCCATAATAAAATCCAGTCGACTACAGCGGCATACGTGATGAATTCCACATTGTGATTGTTTTTGATGGCTACATATAAGATATTTCCTGTCCCGGCAAAAAAAGTGGACAATGCAAAAAAGAGATTGGCTTTTTGCTTGGGATAGACCATGAAAAATGACATGTGAATAAGAAACAAGAGTAGAAATATTCCACCCTCAATGTAGTTGAGTCTATTAAACCTCATTTCATATCTGATAAATGCAGAGGCTTCTTCTACACGGTCCAAACGAAGAATGAATCCATTATATGGGGGCACAAACCCAAAATATGGCAGGTCAGGCTGAAAAGAAAAACGAACGGCCACAACCTGCTCCGGGCTTGTAAAGAATACCCCAAATGGTTCATACTGCGGTTGGTAGGCCTCAACTGTCATTGGTTCGGCACTTACTACTCCGTATTGCTTTATCGGTGCTCCGTTTATGTAAATCTCGGTGGCAAGATGTTGCCTTATTTGAAAAGCCAAGGGTTTATTCAATAAAGTGCTGTCTATACGGAGATGAATGCGTAACCAACCTATTGGCGTATTTCGAATCTGAGGGAGGTCATAAATATCCAGGCTGGGATCAATGGGTTCCCACTCGCTGTCATCATAATCCGGAAGAGCATACGCTGGATTATCTCCTGCCTGGAACTTCCAGCCCTCGTTCAATACTATCCCATTCCCTGAAGTAGTTGAAAAATCTATTTGAACAGCATCTTCCTGAGCTGCAAGCTTATTGAAGCAGAAAATTACGAGCATTATGAAGAGTACTATTCTCATCGTGAATTTGAAAGTGTTTCCGGAATAAGACCTAATGGAAGAGTTATTGTAAATTCACTCCCTTCGCCTTCTTTTGAATTGACTTCCAATTCCCCTCCATGCGCTTTCACAATATCATAACTCAAACTCAATCCCAATCCCGTTCCCTGCCCTGTAGGCTTCGTAGTAAAGAATGGCTGGAAGATTTTGTCCTTGATGGGATCGGGGATGCCTGGGCCGTTGTCTGATATCGATATCTGTATTTTGTCGTCAAGGCTTTTGGTGGAAACCGTCACCATATGCTGTAGGGACAGGGCATGCCTTGTCCCTACATGCCCTGTCCCTACAGCCTGAAAGGCGTTATTGATGATATTCAACAGCACCCTTCCGATATCCTGCGGCACCACATAGACTTTGGGAAGACTGGGGTCAAAATTGGTTTTGAAGTCGGCATTGAAAGATTTGTCCTTTGCCCGCATACCATGGTAAGAGAGCCTCAGATATTCATCAGCCAAAGCATTGATATCTGTCGGTACCTTTTCACCTGTACTTGCCCGGCTATGCTCCAGCATCCCCTTCACAATCGCATCTGCACGCTTGCCGTGATGGTTGATTTTTTCAAGGTTCTGTTTGATATCCTCCAGAATCTCGTCTTCTTTCTCATCCTCTTCGGTTTTAGGTCTTGATTCTTGGTTCTTGGCTCTTGATTCTTTTATTTCATCCACCAACTCTGCACTCACTTCACTAAAGTTATTCACAAAATTCAGCGGATTCTGAATCTCGTGGGCGATGCCTGCAGTCAATTCTCCAAGGCTTGCCATCTTTTCAGATTGGATAAGCTGGGCTTGGGTGGCGGTTAATTCCCTAAGGGCCTCATCCGTTTTCTTTTTTTCCTCTTTAAGCCGGATAAAATCATGCTCCGCTTTTCGGGCCAGTTTTTCGGCATGTTTCAGATCTTTATATCTTTTGTAGGCCAGTTCAAAAACCTGGGCTGCCCTCCTTTGAAGATATTTGGACTCCTCTGTTGCAGGGACAGATGAAACCATCAACAAGGCACCCTCTAAAAATTTAGAGAAATAATAATAGGCCCTTTCGGGTTTGACTTCGAGACCCTGAATGGTTTCATTGATCTCAGGGGACATGGATCGAAGAAATTGTAACCATTCCCGTAAAACTTCACCTTCAACTACAATGGAATACTCGGTATTTTCAGATTGAAATGCTGTGAAGAATTGATGTGTCAACCGGCATGTATTTTTCCTGATTTCGAATGATCCTGCTGATAATTCACTATTTCCCGATCTGTGTGTATTCAATACGTGCCAGGATTGTATGGTTTCTCTCCTAAGATTATAGAAATGGATCACCGATGCCTCCAGTTCTTTTTGACCCAATAAGCCCATTTGCTCCCGAAGGGTGAGTGCTACTTCCATAAACTCATCGGATTGATGCATGGCCAAGGCCTTGGCCCGGATCCGCTCCAGGGCGGTTTCGATCTGAGCCTCTCGGGTTTGTGCCTCGGCAAGTTTCAAATCATTGAAACGGGTATAGGTCAGGTCGAAAACTTTGGCAAACCTTAACAGTATTTGAAAATTGCTATCAGTCATAGGATCAATTATTGCCAAAAGCAAACAGCCAAAATTATTAAAGGAACAGTTTAAAAAGACCTTTTGAAATCCTGTCATGGTTTTCTTTACTTCCGTAGGCAATAAAGCCAACTCAGTTTTCTGAAAAATAAAATCATCCCAATTTTTTTTGAGTTTACCTTCAAGAGTATAGGTCCATTTTTTATGACGCTCTTTCCATGCTTGGAGAATTGCCAGGTAAGGTGGGTGCTCATGATATTTTAAATGATAACACATCGGAAGGTCCGGAGCTTCGGGGTTTGCCATCCACCAGGTGGAATCAAGTGATTCCGGGTCGTAAATCATGATGATGCCCCTGTCCAGTTGAATATCCAATTTTGTACACTCTGTAAAGACCTTACCGATAAGCGTATTCAAATCATTTGAGGATTGCATGGCCATGGCGCTGCTTCTAACACGTTCCAAAGCAGCCTCTATCTGAGCTTCTCTTGCCTGTGCTTCTGCATTTTGCAGATCGAGAAAACGGGTGTACGCTTGCTCAAAAGCTACCGCAAACCGTTTCAGTATACTGAAATCATCATTTCTGATAATTTTTCCTGACCAACTGTCAATTGCCAATATCGAGTTTTTCTCCGTAACGTATGACATCATCCATGTTGGTAGATCGATCAGTGATTGCCGTTCATCTTGGGGTATAGTCTCACTATTGTGCTTGCCTACATATCGAAAATAATCATCTTTCACCTTGCCGGTATAAGTTCTGTTAAGGTTGCTTTCTTTGTGATCAATGGCATGCCACAAATCCCTAAAAATGGGATTGTCATTCATATCGGCTTCGTATGGTAGATTTATTTTGAGAGGGGCAGGCTGACGGTTGGTTGCGATCCACAAAGTGATATGCCTTTTGTCTGAATCGAATATAAAAATAAGAGTACCGTCAAACACTAGTCTAAGTTCTACCAATTGCTCGTAAACAACCAAAACCACTTTTTCCAATTCTTCCGAATGGTGCATTGCCAAGGAAGTAGAACGGACTCTTTCCAATGCCGCTTCAATCTGCGCTTCCCTTGTTTGGGCTTCGGCTTTTTGCAGATCGAGGAAACGGGTGTATACCTGATCAAAAACACGGGCAAATCTTTGAAGAACCAAAGCCTGTTCCTCAGATAATGGAGCAGGGCCCCAATGAAGCGCACCATGCTTCATATAGGCCAAAGAAAATACAGCAGATTTTAATTGCCGCATCCAGTTTTTTACCTGTTCAGGCAGATCCCTGTAACCATTTTTGGTAAACAGTTCTTCATCGTAGGATTGTTTGAGATCACCTTCTACGGAGATCACTGCGAAGTCCTTTCCGGACCTCCAGTCCTCCAGAATTTGGTTTTGTATGGGATGATCAAAATAGCTGATCTTGTACACCTCCGGAAACTTTCCTTCCCCCAGACCTGCCATCCACCATTCCATATCTCCGGTCTCTTTATCCATGATCATGATGGTATTGCCCCCGTAGTCAAATCCCAACTGCTTCAATTGTTCATACATGGCATGAGCCACTTCAAGAATTTCGGAACTGGAATGCATGGCCATGGACCTTGACCTGACCCTTTCCAATGCTGCTTCAATCTGCGCTTCACGGGCTTGGGCTTCCGCTTTTTTGAGATCAGCAAACCTTCTATAGGCGATTCCGAATACATTGGCGAATCTGCGTAACAGCGATCTAGAATCTTCATCAGGAGTATCGTAAGTAACCATAACCAAGGATCCGCCGGAAAAATCAGCAAACGAAAAATAAAAACCATTACCTTGTTCCCTGTTTTTATCCTCACTGTCTCTTGAATCAACGATCAGGTCAACCACTTCAGGATAATGGGTTTTTAAAAGGGTAAACCATTCAATGGCTTTTTCACCTTCAGACCTCAGCACATATTCTTGTTTTTTTGAGAAATATTCTTCCAGCATCTCGGCAACAAGTTGTGTCCCTTTTTTTGGAAGTGTTACCTCACATTCAATTATTTCACCATCAGATTTTGGAGGACGAACAGCTGCCCATGAATGAAAAAAATCCGGTGATTCTTCATAAAGATGGATGGCACATGTCTCCAGATCTTTTTGCCCAAGTTTTCCCAATTGCATCCTCAATTCACGGGCAACTTCTTTTAATTCCTCTGAGGCATGCATGGCCATGGCACGCGCTCTTACACGTTCCAATGCTGCTTCAATCTGGGCTTCTCTTGCCTGCGCTTCAGCTTTTTGAAGATCGAGGAAACGGGTGTAGGATTGTTCGAATACAGTGGCAAAGCGCTTCAGTACGAGATTCTGATCAGCCGTAAATGCATTGCCCTGAAAATTAACGATGGTCACAATGGTCTTTTCATTCAGTGAAAATGATCCTGCATAACCGGGTGTGGCAAGCAAAAAACTTTTTCTTTTCTCAGGCGCATGTTTGAGAATGGTATTTGAAAACAAGTGGTAATAAAACCTGTCCTTCTCTTCTTTGGTGAGGGCCATGACCACGAAATCGCTGTTCGCCTCAAAAGCTTCCTGCAGTTGGTTGATAATCGGGTGGTCTATCCACGGTATGAAAACCTGGTGGGGATAGGCTGGGGCATTTACACCGTGAAGCCACATGTAATAGTCTCTTCGGTTTTCAGTTGTGCTGATATTCACCGAATGCAGATCGAAGCCCAGATCAATGAATTGCTCAGTCATGACCCGGATTACCTCAAGAATGTCCTCACTCTTGTGCATGGCCATGGTGCGGCTACGCACTCGTTCTAAGGCTGCTTCAATCTTTGCTTCCCGTGCCTGTTCTTCCGCTTTCTGTAGGTCTAGAAAGCGGATGTAGGCCTGCTCAAAAACTTTTCCTATTCGCTTTAAAATCTCAAATTGTTTTTCAGTTATAAGCTCGCCTGAATAACTGTTCATAATTACAGAGGTATGATGGTTGAAAACCTCCGATCCTGTATAATTTGGGGTTTGCAATACCCAGTCTCTTACGGCTTGGGGAATCTGATTGTAATCATTATTTGAATAAACAAAATTGAAATAGTCGTTTTTTTCTTTAAATGAATAGCTTTTATTGAATATGTCTGTGCCTGCTGCTCTTGCTTTCCCTACATCATTAAGCATTGGATTCTTTAAAATATCTTTTTCTTCAAAGGGAATGTTGACAATGGAGGGGGATGATAGGTAATCCGGAGCGGCAATCCATAAAACAGCGTCATTCGAGTTTTCCTTAAAAGTTTTTACCCCTGCACCTCCATCGAAAACCAAACCTAATTCTTTCAGTTTTTCAAACAATATAGCAACCACCCCTTTCAGATCATCGGATTGATGCATTGCCAGAGACTTGCTCCTGATTTTTTCCAAAGCCGCTTCAATCTGCGCCTCCCTGGCCTGTTCTTCAGCTTTTTGGAGATCCAGAAAACGTGTGTAACATTGCTCAAAGACTTTTGCGAAGCGTTCCAAAATGGTTGCCTGCTCTTTTATTAAAGGTGTGGGTGACCAGGACAATGCACCATATTTCATAAAGGCCATCGAAAATCGCACCGACTCATGCTGCATCATCAATTGTTTGGATGGCTCTGGAGCTTTGGAAAAATCTGTTTGGTAAAAGTAGTAGGCATCATAGGTCTTTTTCTCTTCACCTGAAATTTCAATTTCTGCATAGGGTATCCCGCTTTTCCAATGTTCCAATTGTCGCAGATGCCCTGAATGTTCAAAATAGGGTACATGGTAGCGCTCAGGCAATACATAGCCGTCACCAAAACCTTCCATCCACCAATCCAAGTCGCCGGTGTCGGGATCCATGATGACGATGGAAGCAACCCCCCATTGGAATCCGAGATTTCTGAGTTGCTCATACAGGATTTCTACCACCGTTCTCAAATCCCCGCTCTTTTGCATGGCCATGGCCGTGGCACGGACTCGCTCCAAAGCCGCTTCGACCTGTAATTCCCGGTTTTTTTCTATCAGGTCTGCTGTTCTTTCCGCCACTTCCTTTTCAAGTGCCTCTGCCTTTTCTTTCCAGATTTCTAAGCCCCATGTGTCTTTTTCACTTTCTACCTGCTCAGGCTTAGATCCGTGCCAATGAACGATAATCCATTTATTTAGTACATATTCCAACACCACCGAAAACCGTCCAAGCATTTCGATTTTTTCTGTTTCAATGGTAATGTAAAAAGTCACTTCGTTGGTAAAAATGGCTGTGTTTTCATCAGAAGAAATATGAATATCAAGGGTGTTTATATTCCACCTCAAATCCATCCCTGCACTTTGTTCTTTTTGCCTTTTCAGCAATTCCTGCAGTTCGTTCAGTCCTGATATCTTTTCATCTATAGCCGAACCAAATCCGAAAATATCTTTTGCTACAATATCAACCAGTAAATCCAGGTTGTTCTGTCCCAGTCCTACATCCATGAATGTCTGATAGGTTTTATCCAATAATTGTCTTTTTTCCTTATTCATCTTAGTAAAAACAGAAAAATTGAGATCAGAATAAAGATAATTGATTTTATAAATACTTGACTGTCATAGAGGTAATATAATATTAAAAGTTGTGCCTTTTCCTTCTTGAGAATCCAAATTGATTTCCCCACCATGCGCCTTTATAATATCATAACTTAAACTCAATCCCAATCCCGTTCCCTGACCCGTAGGCTTGGTGGTAAAGAAAGGCCGAAAGATTTTGTCCTTGATTTCAAATTCAACTCAGTTTTTTATGGGTTAAAGAACAGTAAATTCAGTGCCTTTGGCCATTTTTTGATTTAGACAAGGTTAGTTCCCACTTACTAGATAATTAGCCAAGCGCTCCAATAAATTTCTATGAATTAACGGTTCAATTTTACCTATACCTCCCGGCATCTTATTGCTTGGAATAACAGCCAGAAAACTTAAACGAATTATAGAAGATTGACGAAGCCCAGTCTGAAGAAAATTTTTGTCTTTTGTATCTATTAGTTCGTCGAATCCATTTATATATTGATGCCTTTGGGTAGAAATACCACAAACCAAAAAATCATTATATCCTGGCAATTTCTTCAGTAACAATACAGGTCTAAGCTTAATGCTTCCGTCACTTTGAGGTAGGTGGGTCAAAACGATTTCCCCTTCTTTCATGATTTATAATCTGGATTAGGCTCCTTGACCATATTTAAAGAATAATCGGGTTCATTGTCACCATAAGCATTTGAAAGTGACTTCTCCGATAATTTATACCACTCATTTTGTTCAGTTTCTTCCATTAATATCAATAACTTAACTTTTTGATTTTTGATTTTTGGAAGATCCTCGATTTTAAGTTCACCTTTTTCATCAAAAAAGGCAGTAGTTTCTATTGCACGCATAATATGACCATTTAATTGATTTGCATTTAATTTAATCATTCGGCAACTCAATGACAAATATACAGCCATTCCCATTCAAATTTTCAACGCTAATAACTCCCCCATTCGCCTTCACAATATCATAGAATAAGGATAATCCCAAACCTGTCCCCTGTCCTGTAGGCTTGGTGGTAAAGAAAGGCTGGAAGATTTTGTCCTTGATGGCATTAGGGATGCCGGGTCAGTTGTCTTGGACTGAGATTTTTACCCCCCGCCCCCCTCAAGGGGGAAGATGGAGACCCTAACTAGGGGTTTGAAACCCTCCAAGGGTTTACCCCCGATAGCTATCGTGGGCCCTTGGAGGGTTGGTTGGTAGCCTTAAAGGCATTGTTGATCAGATTGAGCAGCACGCGCCCAATATCCTGGGGAATGACAGGCACTTTCGGTAGGATGTCTGCGGGGAGTTCCCCAAGCGATGCCATCTTCTATGATTGGATAAGTTGGGCCTGCGTGGATTTGAGTTCTGTCAATGATTTTTCAAGCTCAGCAGTTCGTTCGTTCACACGGTGCTTTCTCTATCTATTGCCTATTTATATATCATTTCCTCAGCCCCATCCCAATTTTTAGGTGGGCCATCAACCAAGTATTTTTTGGCTTTTTCAAAAAAAACTTTTACCGTCTGATCTGTTTCATCAGAGGCTATCACTTTGCTGAATAATTGTATTGAATGTTCAAATTGACCTTGTTGGTACAGTTCCATTGCCATATCAAAATCACCCATATTTTGTTTCCTTATAGCAGCTAGGCCTTCTTCCATGCCATTCATGCATTCTACAACACTTAATATATTGTTTTTACCCTTTAGAAGAACCTTGCCCAGGCGTCTAAATAAAAATTTGGAAGGGTTGGAAATCCTTTTGGAGGTCACCTCACTGAGTAATAAGGGAGATTTATAATATTTGGTCAGACTTTCAATCCGGGCAGCAGTATTTACTGTATCACTGATGGTAGCCGCATCCAAACGGTGTTCATCACCGGTAATCCCCATTATCAGTGAACCGGTATGCATTCCAATGCCAGCAAGAATGGGCAATTCTCCTTTTTGAATCCGTTGGTGATTAAATTGTCTGACAGCCCTTTGCATCTCAATTGCTGCCAAAAGTGCATCTTCCGGTTGATCAGGGAAAATGGCCATAATTGAATCCCCGAGGTATTGATTTATGAAGCCGTGATGGCTTCGGATAATAGGTCCTAAAATTTCATTGAAGGAGGAAACAAAGCGAAAGTTTTCCTCGGGACTCATCCGCTCCGAAAGGGTGGTGAAATCCCGGATATCTGTAAATAAAACAGTTACAATTTTCTCAATCTGATCGCCCAACTTAACATCTGTAATATTCTCTTTACCTAGGGAGGAGATGAATTCATTGGGGACAAATTTTTTGATTACCTCATTGATGCGCAGCATGGCTTCTTCTCTCATTTTTATCTCCCGGATGTTTTTCTCAAACAGTAGGGCAGATTCCATGGATGAGGAGGATTGCAAAGCCAAAGTCACCAAGAGCTTTAGGTGTGCAGCGGTAAATTGATCTGTATGGGTACCTACCAGAATGATTGCGCCCAGGATCCGGTCCTTACCTTTTAGGGTGGCGTAAGTGATACTCGTTACATTTTCTGCAATCAGCCCACGGTCCCTTAATTCGGTTATATCGGTGATGATAGCAGATTGGCCGTTGAGTCCAATCCGCAGCAACAAGGAAAAATTATTCTCCAAAATATTGGCGTCAATCAGCTTTTCACCTGAAATGGCAGGGACGCTTAATTTACGCTGAGATTCGTCCAGGAAAACAATTGCACCTGCATTTGCAGGAATCGAATTGGTCGAATGGCTAAGTGTAATCGCTGCAATAGCTTCAAGGGATATCGCTTCCCCAAGGTTTTCTGCGAAGCTGTAAATAATATTAAGCTCTTGATAGAGATGCAGCACTTCTGCTCCCAATTTCCTTTTCTCTCCCTCCTTGGTAATCAGCAGTGTCAAAACTCCGACTACTTGATGGATCAGTTCACTATTGCCGTTTACTGTTGCTAGGTTGGAGTTTTCAAATTCAATTGGAATAGCATATACAAAATCCTGAAATTCTTTGCTGCCATAAACTGCCGTATTTGAAGCATCAGTAATGCAAAGGCTTACCTGGTTTTGGGCACACCAATCGTCCAACCAAGACCTCAAGGGTTCATTGCGCCCAAATAATGCTTTTATCGATAGTTTTGCCATGTAAAAATTTTTGAAACCGGTTTTTGCAAAGCCAAATATTTAAGGTAATTCAAGTACTTCCCGGGCTTTTTCCAAGAGCAATTCAGGATCAAAAGGTTTGGTCATATAAACATCGGCACCTACATCGAGACCCTTTTGCCGGTCCGATTCCTGACCTTTTGCAGTCAGCAAAACGATATAAATATCCCTTAATCCCATTTCTTGTTTGACCCTGCGACAAACTTCCATCCCATTCAATTTTGGCATCATGACATCTAAAAATATGAGGTCCGGTTTTTCCTCACTGATCACTTCCAGGGCCATTTCTCCATTCTCGGCAGTAAAAAATTCCACTCCTTCATCCTCCAATTCTTCAAGTGTTTGCTCGATGAGCATGCGGATGTGGGCCTCATCGTCTACAATTAAAATTTTTTGTTTCATACTTCAAGTATTTAATTTCAAGCGGTTAAAAGATTCTTTTATTGATAAATGAAAAACAATACATTTTCCAATCCCTTTTCAAAGCGTAGGGTCTGAACTATTTCTTCATCTGCAGATAGGATAGCATTGAGTATGATAATATCCGGCTGGGTAGCAATAGCTTTTTCTACAAGTTCCTTTCCGTCGGATTCCACTACTTGATAGCCTTTGGTTTGTAGGACTTCGGTCAATGTACGGATGGCTGCACTATCCTCATCTACCACCATGACTTTTCTTTTGGATTTGCCCTGTTCCAGTAGTGCACTGATATCCTCAAATAACTGGGCAGTATCAATCGGTTTGGTCAGATAGCGATCGACACCAATGCGGAAACCTCGGGCCTTGTCCTGGACAATTGACAATATGATGATTGGAATGTCCATTGTTTGGGGATCATTTTTCAAAATAGCGGCAACATCAAAACCGTTGATTTCGGGCATCATAATATCCAGAATGATCAGGTCGGGACGATGCTGCCTAATCGATTCTATGGCTTCTTTTCCATTGCTGGCCTCAGAGGTCAAGTAACCCGCTTCTGTTAGCTCCTGACGCAAAAGAGATCGGATGGACTCCTCATCATCCACGATCAAAATTTGGGCATTTGCACCGACATCTTTAAGTTTTGAAAGAGTCATTTTTTCCTTCAATTGTTTGACCAGGTCATTGAGGTGAATCGGTCCTACTGAAGTGGATTGTTTTTCTTTTTCTACAAAAGGTATAGCAAAAGAAAATGTAGTCCCTTTTCCAACTTCGCTTTCCACCCAGATTCGGCCACCAGAGTGTTCGACAATTTCTTTGCAGATTGGGAGTCCCAATCCAGTCCCTTTTGGTTTATCGGTGAGTGTATCTCCTCCGATTTGCTTAAACTGCTCAAAAACAGCCCCAAAATCTTCTTCGGCAATCCCCATTCCGGTATCCAGGATACTGGTGATGATTTCATTTCCAACTTGTTTTATCCTGCAGGTGACGGATCCTTTGTCTGTAAATTTGACTGCATTGGAAATCAAGTTGATGACCACCTGAATGAGCTTGTTGGTATCTCCGTTGATCATTGGGATATTTGGATCTATATCCCTGATCAGATTTAAATTTTTCTGCTCAAATAGAGAAGTCGTTGCTGAAATTGCACGTTCCACAACTTCGGGCATAGCCACGTCTTCCTGGCTCCAATCCATCTTTCCTTCTTCAATTTTGGCCAAATCCAGCACATCATTGATCAGAGTGGTCAGTCGCTCTCCTTCAGAAATAACTACCTTGAGATTCTCTGAAACTTGGTTGATGGTCTTTTCTGTTTTGGGATCTTTCTGCTCGACCAAGGGGAATATTTTTTCCTCCAACCGCTTCTGAATGATTTTTGCAAAACCCAATACTGAAGTAAGAGGTGTTCTGAGTTCGTGACTGACAGTAGAAAGGAAGGCGCTTTTGGCCTCATTGGCATGTTCTGCAGATTTTTTGGCGGCTAACACTTCTTCGAAAAGCTGTGCTTTGTTGATCGCGACTCCAACAGAAGATGCAATGGTAGAAAGCAGTTTGGAATCTCCTTCATTAAAGCGGTTTTCTGTTTCGGTGCTCTGCACACTCAATACGCCAATGGCTTCGTTTCCCCGAAAGATTGGCACTCCCAAATAAGATGCTGAAGGAATTCCTATTCGACTTGCTCCCAATTTTGTGGTCATTTCCTCGAAATCTTTATTGATAAGAAGGGCTTTTCCGCTACTTAATATTTTTGAAGTGAGGCCTTCTCCCAGATTTTGGGGAGGCATATCATCTCCATGTTGGTAAGGGAAGTTGATGGTATTGGTTTTCTTATCAAGAAGGGCCAAGTACACAATATTTGCTTTAAACAACTCTTTCATCTGATCACCTACGAGATGAATGATTTCATCCAGGGACCCATAAGAAGCGAGCGCATTGGTTACCCTGTTAACTGCAGAAAGTTCGTTGGCTTTTAGGGCAAGCTCTTTTGCCTTTTCGTCGATTTCGTGTTTTTGTTGCTGAAGCAATAGGTTGGCTTTTTGTTTAAGACGGTTATTTCGGAGCAAGAGGAAAACGGTAATCAGGATCAGCCCCAACACAATCAAGGCACTTATCAGGAAGTTTTGTTGTGATTTTTTCTGTTCGCTTAGCAGTGCAATCTCATCTTCCTTTTTCTCCATTTCAAAATTGTACTCCAGCACTGTAGCTTTGTTTTTCACCTCCGCTGACGTCATACTATCCCGGTAGCTGATATATGTTTTGTGATATTCGAAGGCATTCTCGTAATCCTTTTTGAGCGCATAAGCGTCAGCCAATACCATTGCATTGTCCCGTATATCCTCCATATATCCTGTTTGGAGGCCAAGTTTATACCCTTGTTCTGCATAAAAGAGGGCACTATCGGGTCTGTTTTGTTTCACATGGGCACGAGCCAAAATGCCGAATATCCAGGCATCAACTGAATCATCTCCCGATTTTTTGGCTTTTTCAAGGGATTTATATCCGTATTGGAAGGCCAAAGGCAAACTATCCATGCTTACATAAACATCAGCCAGATTACTTAGGGGGATCAAACTGTCAATGGCGGCAGGTGCAAAATTTAATGTTAGGATATATTGCTCTATCGCCTCAGGATATTTTTTATCCAGTCGGTAGTTTTCACCCAGTAAAATATAAAGACTTCTTAACTCTGAATTTCCATATTCAAGTTGTTTGTGAAGATCGGTCAGCTTTTGCAGATAGTCATTTGATTTTTCATAATCGCCTATCAAAGTATATGTTGTTGCCAGGGCATACCAAGCATTATATAAGCGTGCCTGACTATTCAGTTCTTCAGCGTTTTTAAGTGATTTGATACTGTAATCCAAAGCCTGTGCATAATCTCCCAAAATCCTGTATAAGTTGGCAATTTGGCGCTGTGATGTTTCTACCCTTTCTAAATTTCCCAATTTTAGCGCGGCTTCTTCTGCTTGGAGGGCATAAGAAAGTGCCTGCCTGTAATCATTGATGGTATTATAGTAGGAAATAAAGTGAAAATTAACGCTGTATTGCAATAATAAATTCTTGGTTTTTTTGGCGATGGAATCAGCCTGATTCAGTTGGGCAAAGGAGGTTTCCATGTTCCTGTTAATCAAGTTTAACCTTGATTGCAATGCCAGTGCAAATCCCTCCCCTTCGGCATAGTTTAATTTGCGAGAAAGTGAAAGGGCCTCGGCAGCATTTTTTTCAATTTCCTCGATGGGAATACTTGGAATACTATAAGAGATTTTAATCAGGAGATTTACCCTCGCGGTATCCTGTTGGGTATGTTCCTCAATTTGTTTTCTTAATTGTTCTGTTTCATTGGACTGGGCATGGCAATAAAAGGTGAGGGCGAATAAAGCCAATCCTAAAAAGACTTTTCTCATGAAGATCTCTAGATTATAGTGAGGTAATTTAAACAATCAGAAGCATAATATAAATAGGAGAAATTTGAAAAACAAGACCAATTGTTTCAGTCTTCTTCTGTAGGAGGTAATATTCATCCGAAAAGCATGATTTAGACAATCGGTAGCTGGATAATAAACTTAGTTCCAAAGCCTTCCTTG
>NZ_JBGTCA010000377.1:0-3391 GCF_041749095.1 Aquiflexum sp.
AAGTTTTTTTCTTGTACAAAAAGAGGATAAATGGGAATTGGTTGCCACAACCTCCCGTTCCCCTGAATCCTATATTCAAATACCGGGTGCCATCGCATGGAAACTTTTCTGCAAAAACCTAACCCCTGAACTGGTGATGGACAAGATAAAGATCAAGGGTAATGTATTCTTGGGAAGAAAAGTGTTGGAGATGGTGGCGGTGATGGCTTGAGTTTGATATCTATGTTTTTTTATTTGAACCACAAAAGAGACAAAAGAACACAAAAGATTTGAAAATGCCCATCTGAGTGTCACTCACATGAACCCATTTTTGGCCGTATTCCCCGTATTCAATGACATTGAATTGCTTCATGACGAAGGAAAGCCTGTCCCGTCCCGATAGCCCCGATAACTCAGAATGACAGATCTTCTATCTAACTTCATTCCCTCCTTCTAACTTATCGCAAAGGTTTCCAAAAAGCTCGTTCTGATTAACATTCCCCTTTCCTGAACTTACCCCATACTTGGTACTTGGTACTTCGTTCTTGGTACAACTTGTCCACCTCGGCGGATTCCCATTCCCTAAAGAGATTGCCACGTCGCACGAAGGACCATATAAAAAATCAAAGTTTCTCAAGTGCTCCTCGCAATGACGCCACCACCTTCATTCTTCATCCCTCATCCCTCACCCTTCCCAAATCTTAAATCTAAAATCTACAATCTACAATTTCCCTTCATCCTTCATCCTTCATCCATCATCCTTTCCTCATCCCTGATGCTCATCCCTCAGCAGATCATTCACTGTCTTCACAGGATTAAAGGTGATCAAAGGAACTTCGACAAAGACCGTATTCCATCCTGCCATCGCACCGTTCCAAAGTCCGGGTAGTTCCAAAGCTTTGAGGTCACGGCCACTTTTTGATTTTTCGGTGATGAACCCAGTTCGCATATCCCTGAATTTGAGCAGGTCAAATTTTTCCCCCTTATAATTTTTTGTCGCGCAGACCAGATCAACTGGATTGAAATGAGTCGATGATTTGAAGATTTCTTTTTGGGTTGCATCATCCAGATCAATCTGTGCCGTTTCGGCAATCTGAAGGGAAAGCGAGCCATCATCATCTTTAACCCAAAATGGGCCACCTCCCGGTTCTCCTGTATTTTTCACCATCCCACAGACCCTCAATGGCCGATTGAGTTTGGTGTATAAGTACTTCTTTTTTTCTTCCGAATTCAAACCATGATAATTCTCGGGTAATTTCCCCCCCAGATCATTGGTGATTACTGACTGAGCATGTGCAATAGCATTTTCACTGGATTCTTCATCCAGCTTTTTCAAAGCACCGAATACTTTTTCCTGAATCTCCAAAAGAAGACCACCGATCGCTATTTTATAATCTTTTGTCGGGCTTTTCAACCTATCAGGAACTTCATTGTCAATGTTTTTAATAAAAATCAAATCACCGTCAATTTCATTCAGATTTTCCAACAATGCGCCATGTCCTGCAGGTCTGAAGAGAATACTGCCGTCTTCTTCAATAAACGGACTGTTGTCCATGTTGACGGCTATGGTATCCGTTGATTTTTTCTGTTGGGAATAAGAGACATCAAATTTCACCCCATATTCTTTTTCAAGATTAGGCTGTACCTGTGCAACTTCCTCTTTGAATTTATCTTCATGCTCGGGAGAAACTGTAAAGTGAAGTCTAACGGTATTCCCTTTGCCCAGGCCATAGAGAATGCCTTCCATAAAATGCTCATAAGTTGGTGTCCGGTCGTGGTCAGCGTAATGATGGAATTTCAGCAGGCCTTTCGGTAATTGCCCGTAGCCAAGGCCTTCATCATTCAAAAGATGCGAAATCACCATTTTATGCTGCCCTGATTCCACTGCTTTATTGATGCTGCTGCCTTCTCTTTCGAGGCTTTTGTTGAGGTCATCATAAAAGGCAAATTTTTCAATCTGTTGGAAAAATTTCTGTACAAAACTGCTCTTTAATATATCCCCATCTCCTTCCAGAAAGGAAAAAAGGTCTTTGAACATCCGTGATGCAGCCCCACTTGCAGGGACAAATTTGACCACCTCTTTTTGGGCAGCTATCTTGGGATAAGTGTCTAAATAGTGTTTGAGTTCAGTTTCGGTCAAAGCCTTTATTCCATTCCCAATAGTAGCCGCACCGACTATTGGTAAAAATGGAAAACCTTCTTTAAAATTGGTTAATTGTTCCTTGACATTCTCAATTGACATGTCCTGGTCTGATATCTGCTTTTCTAGTTGTGCATCCATGGTTTTGTGTTTATTGGTTTAAAACCTTTAATATATACATTGAAAACGGCTTATTCAAAGATTTTCCCCGACTTACTGTCTTTGAATTTCTGAATTCTTGAGGACTGAAAAACCTGGTACAAATAATTACATTCCTGCCTAAAAATTTCATTCATCCACAATTATACTAAACTTTATTTTTTCTCCGGATCTTTTTTGGGCTAAAATATTCATAGAGTGCATATCCACCTGAAGAATCCGGGGATAGCCACCGGTTACCTGTGCATCTCGCATCAATATAATGAGTTTGCCTGAGGGGGTCAACTGTACTGTGCCGGGATAAACCGGTGAGGTCAATATAGGCTGTATATCATTTTCTATGGTTTCTTCCAACTGATAGGCCATCCTATTGATCTGTTCAGAAACTGTAAAAGATCTATTCAAAATTCTATTGATCGCAAGCTTTGGTAATTGATCCCATTCAGGTCCTTCAAATACTTTGATAATACTTTCTTTGTACCAATTGGCCTTTATTTTGGAGTGTGAATTTTCGGGAGGATAATATCTTTCTTCGTATAAGTAGGTGATGGTATCCCCTTTGACCATTTTATCTCTTGGAGTCACACCGGGGTACCAACTTCGGCTTTTTCCGACCATTTCAGATTCCAAACCTCCCTGCACACCCATATATAGCCACTGTCTTCTTCTGAATTTTTTTACCTCAACCACAGCATCTTCACCTACATCATACACTTTCCCCAATTTAATTGACCTTTCATTGATATAGATATCTGCTTCTGCTCCTGCAAAAACGATCCTTGTGGGCATTTCAAAAATCATTTTCGGACCAACATGTGCCATTTCGAGGACAGCAGCATTTTCAGGATTGTGAAGGAGGTGATTGACCAAAGTCATGGAAATCCTGTCCATCACGCCTGAATAAGGAACTCCAAAATAGACCATGTCATATCTTGCCCAGTCCTGCACAGAGGTCATCATACCAGGCTGATGGAAATGGATATATGCCGGTGTCTTTATCATGATTAGATTTGCTTTATGCTTTTTTGGGGATGCTTAAGCATATTTTTATACTCTTCTACAGAAATAGGATTGAACTTGACCCTATCACCGATTTCAGGAAATTTTTCCTTA
>NZ_JBGTCA010000378.1:0-6311 GCF_041749095.1 Aquiflexum sp.
TTTTCTAAAATCAATCAGTACAATAACGTAATCAATATAAATAGGATATTAAAACAGGATTATTCTCTCCAAACTTCCTGCAGCAGCATGTCAAACTCCTCATGAATATATCCATTTGTGGCGAGTATTTCTTTTCCGAAGAGATAATTGTCACCTTGGCGAAAATCATTGACCGCTCCACCCGCTTCCTTTACAATCAATGCACCGGCTGCAACATCATAAGGTTTGAGATCATATTCAAAAAATCCTTCTACCCGGCCACAGGCTACATAACATAAGTCAATCGCAGCACTCCCCAATCTTCTGACTCCATGACACTTCCTCATCAGTTCTTTTAATACATCCATATAGGCGTCAATCCGGGAAAATGCACTGTATGGAAATCCGGTTGCTATCAGACTTTCACTTAGACTTTTTACACTGCTCACCTTGATTGGCTTGCCGTTACAAAAAGCACCGTGACCTTTCATGGCGTAAAAACATTCGTGAAAGTTGATTTCATAGACAACTCCGATCACAATTTCATCCAAATGCCTCAAACCAATACTGACTGAAAAAATAGGCAGGCCATGTATAAAATTAGTGGTACCGTCAAGCGGATCAATGATCCAAGTGTAAGCTTTCCCATCTGTCTGACCGGTACCTTCTTCGGTTATAAAATCTGCTTCAGGAAGAATTTCAGAGAGTTTTTCAACAATCATCAATTCAGCCTGCTTGTCCACATACGAAACAAGGTCATTCAACCCTTTCTCTTCCACATTTTTGACGTCAAAAAATTGTCTTTCTTTTCTGATAAAAGCTCCGGCTTCTTCTGCCACTACTTTGGTCTGGTTCAATATTTTTAATAAATCAATCATTTCAAGATAGTTTTTTTACGGTTAGGATAATATTAGTCACAGTTTGCAGTAGGCAGTGTTCAGTGGTAGTTTGCAACCGCAGTGGGCAGTTTGCAGTATGCAACCGCAGTTGGCTGTTGGCAGTCGTAGTAGGCAGTGGGCAGTCACAGTTTGCAGTAAGCAACCGCAGTGATAAGTCGCAGTAGGCAGTCGTCGCGGGAAGTCTCGGTAAGCAGTTGGCTCTGGGAATTGCACACTGTCTAATACCAACTGAACTCTGAACACTGCCTATTGAACACTGCCAACAGCCTACTGAACACCGCTCACTGAACTGCCCACTGCCTACTGAACACTGAACACTGCCTACTACCTCCCCGCCCCCTGCACTACTATCACAATTTCACCCTTAATCGGGTTTTCTTGGTAATAGGCTATCAGTTCCTCCAATGTCCCCCTGACATTTTCTTCATATAGTTTTGTCAACTCCCTTGATACACTGGCCATCCGCTCTTTTCCAAATGCTTCAGCAAACTGCTCGAGGGTCTTCATCAATCGATGTGGAGATTCATAAAATATCATCGTCCGGGGTTCTTCCAACAATGCCTCAATCCTTGTTTTCCTGCCCTTCTTATGTGGAAGAAACCCTTCAAAGGTAAATCGGTCATTTGGTAAACCGGAATTGACCAAGGCGGGTACAAATGCGGTTGCGCCGGGCAAACAGTTCACCTCAATGCCTGCATCTTTGGCAGCCCGTACCAATAAAAAACCCGGATCTGAAACCGCCGGGGTACCTGCATCACTGACCAGGGCCATCACCTCTCCCTTTTTTAACCGTTCAATCAGTTTTTCGACTGTCTTGTGTTCATTGAAAATATGGTAACTCTGCAATGGCCGTTGTATTTCATAATGTTTCAAGAGCTTACCTGTGGTGCGTGTATCTTCCGCCAGTATCACATCCACTGACTTCAACACTTCAATGGCCCTGAGGGTAATGTCCTTCAGGTTACCGATAGGTGTTGGGACCAGGTACAGTTGTACAGGATTCTCCTCTGATATTTCAGATTTTGTCAATGGCGCTTGCAAGGTCTTTATCTTTTTGGGTCACTTTGTTTCCGGCATCGTGGGTCGTCAGTTCAATGGTCACCGTATTGTAAACATTGCTCCAATTCGGATGATGGCCTTGGGCTTCTGCCAGAAATGCGACCCTTGTCATAAATGCAAAAGCCTCCTGAAAATCCTTGAATTTAAATTCCTTTTTTAGTTTGTTGTTTTCTTCTGTCCACATAGTCTTTTGTTATAATGAAATCACTCCTTCAATTTTGGCTGCTTTTTCATATACATCAAGGATCGCATCACTATTGGGCATCAGGGCCTTGATGGTGGCTGAAACATATTTGCCTTTTGAAGAAGTTTTCAAGGTCATTTTATTATTGGGCAATAATGCTGCCACCTCTTTTTCCCTTCCATTTGGAACTATAAACTTAAACATATATAAGCTGGGAAAAGAGTTTTGGGCTTCAAGTTTTTCCTTAAATGACTCTCTGTTGAATGCGTGTTTCATTTCTACTAATTTAAAGGATTAACACGAGACATTAAAAATAAAATCCTTGGGCATAAAAAAACCCGTGGATCAATCCACGGGTTTTTTTTGCTTATGGTGTTTTAGAAAAACTTATACCTGTAATCTTTTACATTGGCCAGATCTTCCAAAGCCATCATGATCATGTATCCTGTTCTTTGGGAAGCATTGATGGTCAATTGACTTTGATAACTGTTATAGTCAGCAATTTCAGTGGCAGGTGTGATTGAATTCAATTTCAATACAATGATACCGACATCCTCATGGATGGGTTTACTGATATCTCCTGGATTCTTCAGGCCGAACGCTGCCCCAACTGCCTTTGGTGCAAATCCCACTCCCGGTAATACCGAAGCACTCATCCTAAGATCTGCAGTGTTATCCAAAGAAGCTTCATCTGAAAATACTGACTGCATCTCCTCCAGACTGTTTTTGTCTTTGATTCTATCTTTGATGATTTCAGCTTTCTTTTCGTTCCTTACTTCTGTCAAAACCTGCTGTCTCACCTGATCCAAAGAAGCTGTCCCTTCTTCATATTTTTTCTTAAGCGTAGCTACAATATAGGCGTTGTCCAATTCAAATACTTCTGAAACTTTTCCTTCCGAAGCATCATTGAATGCCCATCTGATTACCTCTCTGGCATTTGGAAGGTTATTGAGGTTTCTGGCAAATGCATCCACATTATTAGCTTGTATGATTCTGTAGCCTTCTTTTTCCGCATTTGCAGCAAATTCCTTGGCATTACCGGTGTTGGCTCCAAAGTAATCCGCCTTACGGAAAACATCATTTCTCGTAGCATCACTTGGACCTAATTCCAACTCAATGGTTGCGATTTTATAGGTTTCTGTCTGGGGAAGTTCTGTAACGCTGATGATATGGAATCCATATTCAGTTTCTACCAACCTGTTGATCAAACCTGTCTTCTTTTCAGCAAATGAAGCTTCTGCAAATTCTTCCACAAAATCCGCTTTGGCAAACCATCCCAGGTCACCACCTCTTTGGGCAGTACCATCCTGCCCGTATTGGGCAGCCGCTGATGCGAAAGTGAGACCTCCCTGGATTTCTTTCAATACATCCTGTGCAGTTCTTCTGACTTCTTCTTTGGCTGAACCTTCAAGTCCCTGAGTCCCAAAAAGAATATGGGCTGCCCTCATTTTGGGAGTACCATCGATTTTTGCGCTAACTTTATGGGTGACATAGCTTGACCTTCCGGTTAGGAATGGGCCATAAGTTTCACCTACTTCAAAGTCACCCGCATTGGAGACTAACGTTTCCGGTAAAACATCACCTGGACCAAAAGAAGCAAATGGACGTAAACCTTCAGAATTTCTGATTGCAAATACTGAGTCCGATGTACTTTCCCTTAATTCTTCAGTCAGCTTTCTTATCTCGCTGATAACAGCTGCAGAATCCTCACTGCTGGGATGTAGGTCGAAGCTGATGTAGTCCAGGTCCACAGCATTGGAAACCTTGAACTTATCTTTGTTTTTACTGATATAACTGTTCAGTTCACTGTCGGAAACCTTTATTGAAGTATCAGAGACTGCATAAAAAGGAATGAATAAATGATCAACGTCCGCAATGGAATTTGCCATTTTGTGTTCCAATCTGCCTTCTGCTGAATTGGCATAATCAGAGGTGGACAAGAGGTTGTCATATTTGACCCTCAATCTTGCATTTGCAAACATCCTTTCCTGCTGTGCCCAAAAAGCCCTTTGCTCCGGTCCTGCATCATCAAGTGATTGTAAAAAGGACACCAATTGTGTTCTGTCAAACTCTCCTGTTTCCGGATTGGTCAACTGTTGTCTTAATTCGGCAATGATATTTTTTCCCTGAACAAGGTCCACCAATTCGGCATCCGAAACGGTCAGGCCAAGAGCTTCATATTGTTTGTCAAATACCTTGTCAACGATCAATGCCCTCCAAGCCTGTTCACGGATGGAGTTCATCTCAGCTTCGGATGGGGTTCTACCTGAATTCTGTTGGAATGAAAATTTGGTTTCTTCGATTTTTTGGATGTATTCCTCATAGGTAATATCTTCACCTGCAATCTCACCTACTGTGTTTGATCCACCGCCCAAAAGGGTTGAGTTAGGACTTAAAATATCACCTCCAACGAGGAAAAATATCAATCCCACTGCAATTACACCGATTGCAAGACCTGTTCTCTGTCTGATTTTTTTAATTAAAGCCATTCTTCTGTTTGTTGAAGTGCAGCAAAATAATTCAATCTGCGTGTAAATTCAAAATATTATCTTTGCCAATAAATTACTTGGATGATTCTGCACCATGGTGAATTTTGATTTTGACAGTTTCCAAGCGGTGTTCCTGTTTTGAAACTATAACAAACGTATAGCCCTCAAAAGTAATAGACTCCCCTTTTTGGGGAATATCTTCTGTCAATGAAAGGATAAATCCGGCCAAAGTTTCAAAATCACCATATGGAATTTCCCATCCATATTTTTCATTTAAATAATCGATCTCATGTCTGGCACTGAGCAAATATTCAGTTTCAGACAATTTTTGCTCAATCAGATCATAGCTGTCATATTCATCTTCAATTTCCCCGAAAATTTCCTCGATGATATCTTCCATACTCACTATCCCACTAGTACCTCCAAACTCATCAACTACCAGCGCAAGGCTTTTTCTTTCTTTTATAAATTGAATCAACAGTTCATTGGCAAGAGCGGATTCGGGTACAATAATAATTGGGGTCAGGATATCGGATATTTTTTTAGGTTTTTTGAAAAGCTCCAATTGGTGGCAATAGCCGATGACATCGTCAATGGAATCATTATAGACAATGATTTTGGAATGACCGCTTTCAGCAAATACCTGTTTCAAATCCTCCATACTGTCTTCAATATCCACAGCGGCTATATCTGTACGGGGCACCATACACTCCCTTACCTTGATGGTCTTGAATTCCACCGCATTGTCAAAGATTTTAGAATCGACCTCCACTTTGACATCCTGTCTGCTGTGGTGCATGTTGTTCTGGATAAAACTGTTCAGGTCTGTGATTTTAAAAACAGGTTTGTCCTCGCTGTATTCAAGCCCCAAAACTTTGGTGATAAAAAACCTTGAAAGTCCCACCACCAGCCAAACAATTGGATACATCAGAATATAGATGACCTGAAATGGAACCGAAAAGGCCGAAAGCAGACTGTTAGGGTTAAGCATGAAAATACTTTTGGGCAGAAACTCAGCTGTTACCAATACTATTAAAGTTGAAATAACAGTTTGAATTGTCAAAACCCAAAGTTGATTGTCAAATCCAGTAGGAAGCCAGCCACTGATCCAAGGTTCCAGTAAGTTGGCCATAAAAATTCCGTAAAGCACCAAAGCTATGGTATTGCCAATCAAGGTAGTGCCTATAAATTGCCCGGGACTTTGGACAAAATTGGACAGGATCCTGCCTGAAAGCATCCCCTGTTTGTTTTGAAGTTCTATATGAAGCCTGTTGGCAGAAATAAAGGCAATTTCGAGGCCTGAGAAAAATCCAGAAAAGAGAAGGGTGATGATAACGTAAATGAGATATTGACTTTCCATTACTTTCTTCTTTTTCGATTTTCCAATGGTTTCTTTTGATCTGTTTGATTATTTTCTTTTACCAATTGGTCATTTTTTCTATATCGGTACCAGAAAAGCAAAGCCACCGCAAACATGAACACCGGATAAGAAGTGGTCACTCCTGAAGTCATGGTCAAGTGGGTCCCGACTATCACCAAGGCTGCTGAAAGCGACAATAAAATAATATCCTTTAATTTCATTGACAAATATGGAAATATAAGTACCACCATGCGGGCAGATAAGGGAATTTATGAAAGATCATAAAACCTTTACCGAGGGGAAGTTGATGTGAGGGTTGATAACATGGAATAGGTTCAAAA
>NZ_JBGTCA010000379.1:0-2526 GCF_041749095.1 Aquiflexum sp.
TCACTATTCAATTTGTAGGCATATCCATTCAATCACCAAAAAAAGTAATATATCAATATAAACTCGAAGGCCTGGATCAAAATTGGAGCTCCCTCACCAATCGCAGTGAGGCAACGTATGCCAATCTTCCACACGGTAAATACTTTTTTAAGGTAAAAGCCATGAATGGTGAGGGTCTGTGGAGCAGTGAGTTGAGTTATCCTTTTTTGGTTCGGCCCCCTTGGTGGCGCACCTGGTGGGCCTATAGTTTGTATGCCTTTTCAGGATTATGCTTTTTGTATGGTTTAAGGCAATATACCGTAAACAGGGAGCGGATGAAGCATGAGCTTAAGATTCAAAAACTGGAGGCCGAGAAAATGCACGAAATCGATCATTTAAAGTCCCGCTTCTTTGCCAATATATCCCATGAATTCCGAACACCGCTCACCCTGATCCTGGGTCACCTGGATAAATTCCTGGCCCGCTCTCCGGAAGATAACCCGGATCAGCCTGCTTACCGGATGATGCACCGGAATGCCCGACGCCTGCAGCAGCTGATCAATCATTTGCTGGACCTCTCCAAGCTGGAAGCGGGCAGTATGAAACTGGATTTAAAACCAGCCGACCTTATCGCCTTTTTAAAAGCATTGGTTTTTTCTTTTACCTCACATGCCGAAACCAAAAAAATACAATATCATTTTAAATATCCTCATGATCATCCGGTAGTTTACTTTGATGCGGATAAGCTGGAGAAGATCATTACCAATCTGCTTTCAAATGCCTTTAAATTTACCAAACCGGGAGGAAAAATAACCGTAACAGCCCTCATTGAAACTGCCGATAAAAAATCACTTCCCGATACATTCAGCGATACAGCGCCATCATCAACTGCCGGGATGTTGGAATTAAGAGTGGAGGATAGTGGTGCAGGCATACCCCGGGACCAGCTTGACAGGATTTTCGATAGATTTTACCAGGCCGACACTTCCCATACCCGGGAGCAGGAAGGCACCGGAATAGGGCTTTCCCTGGTCAGGGAACTTGTGGAATTGCATTCAGGAGAGATTAAAGTGGAAAGCCAGCCCGGTCATGGTAGTTGCTTTACCGTTCGCTTACCTGTGCTTCTGGCAGACTTTGAAGAAATTGCAATCACGGAACCTGCTTTGGATAATAATCATAAAATAATAAATCCAATAATCGATACCGGGGAATTTAAACCATCGCCTGACGTTGCTCCTGCTAACGACGATCCGGAAGCACCTTTGGTCCTTATAATAGAAGACAATGCAGATGTGCGTTCATTCATCAGAGAAACGATGCAGCCATTATACCATGTAATGGAAGCAGGCGATGGTGAAGCAGGGTATAAACAAGCTGTTAAAACTATTCCCGATCTGATACTCAGCGATGTGATGATGCCGAAGATGGATGGAGTGGAATTGTGCGGCAAGCTGAAAGAAAATGTGAATACTGCCCATATACCGATTATATTACTTACAGCCAAAGCCAGCGGGGGAGATAAGTTAGAAGGCCTGGAAACCGGTGCGGATGACTACCTGATCAAACCTTTTGAGGCTGCTGAACTTTTGGTTCGCATTAAAAACCTGATAGACAACCGCAAAAAGTTAAGAGAAATCTTCAGCCGGGAAATTACGCTGCAACCTTCTTCTGTGGTTGTCTCTTCAGTAGATGAGAAATTTTTGCAGCGGATTTTGCTTATAATAGAAGAACATATAGGAGACGATACTTTTGGGGTGGAAGAGTTTGGCAGGGAAGCAGGCATGAGCAAAACCCAGTTGTTCAGAAAGCTTAAAGCCCTGACCAATCATGCACCCGGGGATTTTATCCGCATCATGCGCCTGAAAAGAGCTGCTGATTTACTCTCAAAAGGTGCAGGCTCAATTGCAGAGGTTGCTTTTCGGGTTGGATTTAACGATCCCTCTTATTTCACCAAATGCTTTCAGAAGGAATTTGGAAAAACCCCATCTGAATTCGTAGCAACTAATGTTCTAAAATAACTTTAGGCTACATAATCATACTATTTATAAAACTTTACGGGCGAATGATGGTACCGTCAAATTTCCTAACCGTCCAGTTGGACTTTGTGTGCATGGGGTATTTGGCGGCTAACTTTTCGTTTATATCCACGCCCAAGCCAGGGACTTCGTTGACTGACATGTATCCGTCCTTCATGGTAGGGGAGCCTGGGAAAATTTCTCTGGAGAGATCGTTGATCCTAGCCGCCTCCTGAATTCCGAAATTCCAAACTGCCAAATCGATATGGGCATTTGCGGCATGACCTACCGGCGAAACGTCTCCCGGTCCGTGCCAGGCCGTTTTAATCCCATAAAACTCACCGAGCCTGGCCACTTTCATGGCAGGCGTTATGCCTCCAATCTGGGAAATATGAATCCGGATGTAGTCAAACAAGCGATTGACCATCGGTTCTTTGAATTCATTGATATTATTGAACAGCTCGCCCATGGAAAGTGGGACGGAGGTAGCATTTCGCAGTTCTTTGAACCATTCCATCTGTTCAGGTGAAAA
>NZ_JBGTCA010000380.1:0-17629 GCF_041749095.1 Aquiflexum sp.
TTATATCCATCAAAAGGTGATTACTGTGAGGTGACTTTTGTGGAGGCCAATCCCTTTGTGAAGTTTGAGATCGAAGGGGATAAAACAGTATATAACTCGTCATTAATAGGAGATTATAATTTTGGTAATATTGCCACAGCATTATGCATTGGGAAGTTTTTTGGGGTACCGATGGAAGAAGCCGCGGACGCAATAATTTCCTATCAACCATCCAATATGCGTTCTCAATTGTTGGAAAAGCGTAGCAACCTGATCATTCTCGATGCCTATAACGCCAATCCGTCCAGTATGGAGGTGGCCATCAGGACTTTTGGGAACATGATAGGCAAAAAATACAAGATGGTGATTTTGGGGGATATGTATGAACTCGGAGATAGTACAGAGGAAGAACACCGGAAATTAGGCGAATTGGTCAGCCAATATCCATTTGATAAAATCTGTCTTACCGGTAAGCATATTCAAGCAGCCTTGGAAAAAGCACCACTATCAACACTCTATTTCCCAGATCCATTTTCCTTCAGAAACTGGCTTCAGGATTCCAAACTGGAAAATTACATTATCCTGATCAAAGGGAGTCGGGGGATGAAGTTGGAGGGATTAGTGGATTTTATCTGAGTGGGAAGATTAAGTTTTTTTCTGGTATTATTGAAACCGGTTTGGGAAAGAAGCTTGAGATTAAAGTTAAGTAGATCAAAAAGATGCCAAATACAAAGAAATTTTTGACCATTATTTTATTGATTGCTGGTTTAATAGAAGTTCACGCACAAAACCGGTTACTTGGAGTAAAAGTTGGCCCTTCCATAATGGATATTTCACCCAATAATTTTAATTCTAACAAAGATCCGAGAAGGGGTGTGGCTGTTGGGCTTGGTTATGAGGTGTTATTGAAAGGCGATTTTTCAATAGGGGCAGAGGCGATTTACAATCAAAGGGGATTTGTCAATAATTATATTGTTAAGAATGGATTTGGAAATCCTACAGGTGAAATTCATTCCAATAAATTTAATTATGATTACATTTCTCTTCCTTTAAAAGTTGGTAAATATGTCGGGAAAAAGATTTTTGGATTCGGGCATATCGGAATCGTTCCTTCCATTTTGATCAAGGATGAGATCATTCTTGAACCGGTCATCGGCATTCCGGTCAATGCAGGGAATTTTGATTTGGCCGGTTTAGCTGAAATTGGCGGTGGCTATAGAATGGAAAAACTTTGGTTTTTTGCTTCTGTAAATTATCTTCATAGTGTAACCAATACTGCCATAACCAACACTGCTTTTTTTGGAAATGCTGATTTCAGGCATAAGGGAATGATATTTTCATTGGGTTTGAAATATGGGTTGTAGGTGTTAATATCATCAACATTTTTTTGCTTCCATTTCAACATTTTATATTTTAAGTAATACAAAAGAAATGCTCAGAAAAAAAAATTCAATTACATGGGATTAAATATCCAATATGCATCCGACCTTCACATAGAATTTCCCCAGAACAGGGATTTCCTAAAGCGGAACCCATTAAAAGCAGTTGGAGATGTATTGGTGTTGGCAGGGGATATTGTGCCTTTTTGGGTTATGGATAAGCACAAGGATTTTTTCAGTTATTTGTCAGACCATTTTGAAACCACCTATTGGCTGCCGGGCAATCATGAGTTTTACCATTTTGATATTGCTGAAAAAAGTGGTGTGCTGAATGAAAAAATCCGAAATAATGTGTTTTTGGTGAACAATACTTCGGTGTTGCACGGGAATGTCAGATTGATATTTTCCACCTTGTGGAGTAAAATCAGTCCAGGTCATCAATGGCATATTGAAAGGAATATGAATGATTTTCATTTGATAAAGCATAATGGTTTCCGATTTTCGACAGAGCATTACAACCAATTGCATGAAGAGAGTCTTGGATTTTTGATGCAAGAAATTGATGAAGCACAAAAAGAGAAAATCATGGTTTTTACCCATCATTGCCCCACATTCTTGAATTATCCGGAGCAATACAAAGGCGATGTCCTGAATGAAGCATTTGCGGTAGAACTATACGGCCTGATTGAATCATCTAACATTGATTATTGGGTTTATGGACATCACCATACTAATACTCCTGAATTTAACATCGGCAGGACTAAACTTCTTACCAATCAGTTGGGCTATGTGCAGCAAAATGAACACAGGCTTTTTGAAAGGGATAAATGTATTATTAATGAGGGAGAGCAAACAAAGAATCGGAAATAATGAAAATTGATATTTAAGCAAGTTAAAAATCAGTAGATTTAAGAATTAAATCTTTGAAAAATGATTCAATCCTTCACCATAGAGAATTTTAAAAGCTACAAAAATGCCGAGTTTAAATTGGCTCCCTTAACTGTGATGGTAGGTGCTAATGCTTCAGGAAAAAGCAACGCTTTGGAAGCGATCCGATTTTTAAGTTGGATGGCTCAAGGTCAGAAACTTTCGGCTTTGCAATTCGAAATTAATCAAAATAATGCTGCGATTCGTGGGCAGTTAGGGAACATTCTTTATACAGGCTCAAAGGATTTTACTCTTGGCTGTAGGATGTTTGAAAAAGCATTTGGACTCGGGTGGGAAGTTTCACTGACTCTTGGACTAAGGTTGGGAAAGGAGTTTCATATTAATCATGAATATTTAAAGTCTGATCAGGATGGTATCCTTTATGAAACAACTGGGTTAACGAGTAATTTAGCCACAGATATTTCTGTTACATATAAGAATTTCAAACAAGGCAAAAAGCCTTCGATAATTTGCTCTGACCAATTAGCAGTTTTTACTCAAATGGGTGTCGATGGAAAGATTAATTCAAACCACAAAAAATCAGGACAGGTAATCGGTCGATTGTCAAGATATACAGAAGCCATGCTTTCAAGAATTTTATTTCTTGATCCGTCCCCTCAGTCCATGAGGAGTTATAGTTTCACCTCCGATGCACTTTTACAAGGAAATGGCTCAAATATTTCTTCCGTATTATTTAATTTAATCAATCCAAAAGAAGATGATTTACTTAATTATGAAGGAAGTCAAAAGGAAGAGATTTTGAGTTTTATAAAAAGCTTACCAGAGCAAGATATTTCAGATATAGGATTCATAACTACTGAAAGAGGGGAGGTTATGGTTACATTGTTAGAAACCTTTGGCAATGAAAGTCGAAAAATGGACGCTGGGGTCCTTTCTGATGGAACGCTAAGGGTATTAGCAATAGCTGCGGCACTTCTTTCTGCTCCGGAAGAAAGTATTGTAATCATCGAAGAAATTGACAATGGAGTTCATCCAAGTAGGGCCAAGCAGCTATTAAATCAAATCAATAAAATAGCACTTAAAAGAAGACTTAGAATAATTATAAGCACCCATAATCCCGCATTGATGGATGCTCTACCTGATGAAGTGATTCCTGATGTTGTGTTTTGTTACAGAGATAAGAAAGATGGTACCTCTAAATTAATCTCTCTAAAAGATGTTCCTGATTATCCGGAATTGATTGCCCAAGGGAGTTTGGGAGATTTGGTAACCGAGGGGGCTTTGTCAAACTTTGTGAAAAACTATGAAGGCTCTGAGGTTAAAAAAGAAAAGGCTTTAGAATGGTTAGAATCTATCAAATAATTTTTTTATATGGCTAAACCTAATATCTGGATTGTTGACACATCTATTTTTTGTAATATTCTCAATGTCCCAGGAAAGAACCAAAGCAGGGAGGAAATAATTGGGGAATTTGAAAAAGGAATAATGGATGGCGATAAGTTTTTTCTCCCTTATGTGGTTTTGGTTGAAACAGGAAATCATATTGCTCAACTCAATGGAAATTTAAAGTTCACTATAGCTAAGGAATTTGTCACCTTGGTAGAAAAAGCAATAAAAGGGCTGACACCATTTACTGCCTTGAAATTTCCGGAAAAGGAAGATTTACTTCAATGGATTGCTGGATTTCCAGAAAAGTCTGGTGCTGGAATTGGATTCGGGGATTATTCTATTATTCAAGATTGGGAAGAACAGAAGAGGAAATTTCAAGCATATTCTGTTCGCATTTGGTCACTTGATGAAGATCTTCGGGGCTATGAAACTTAAAAATACTGCACACCAAATTTTTTCAAACCCCTCAGATTTTGTCATAATTATCAACATTTTTTTGCTAACCATTTCAACATTTTATATTTTTATCCTATCAATTGAAAATCCATGTACCTCAATTCCAACATCAAAGTCCTCAGAAAAAGGAAGTCCATTACCCAGGAAAATATGGCATCTGCCATTGGCATCAGCAGGTCAAAACTTGCCGGGTATGAACTGAATGTCAATCCACCTTTGGACACTGTGCTTTTGATAGCGGATTATTTGGGTGTATCTGTGGATATTTTGTTGAGAAAAAAACTGGAGGATCTTTCTGAATATAAGTTGCGTGAGTTGTTGGAAACAGACCAATTTCTCAAGGGTAGGAACCTTCGTGTTCTTGCGACTACGGTTGATGCTGATGGACGGGAATTGATAGAAGTAGTCTCGCAAAAAGTCAAAGCTAGTTATTTGGCAGGTTTTTCTGATCCGGATTTTATAGAGGAACTGCCCAGGTTTAACCTTCCTTTTTTACCTCAGGACAAAAAATACCGTGTTTTTCAGGTAGATGGGGATTCTATGTTGCCGATTCCTGATGGGGCTTGGATTGTGTGTGAGTATGTCGATGATTGGACAGCTATTAAAGATGGTGGCAAATATGTCATCGTGACAGAACTGGATGGAGTAACATTTAAAATCGCCTATAATCAGATCAAAGATGGCGAAAGGCTTTTGCTTTGCTCAACCAACCCGATTTACAGGCCATTTGAAGTGGATATCAATGCTGTCAGGGAAGTTTGGATGTTCAGATTAATGATGGTTTAAGGATTTTTTAACAAAATTAATTTTGCTTGGCATCTGAGTTGTATTTTATTTCCGTATGTAATATTAGGCGGTTTTACAATTTGATGGATGGTTTGTTTTGAAGGGTAAGATTTTATAATTCTGTAATCAATAGAAAATCTTTTTGAAATTAATTGTTTTTTGAAAAGACAAAATGAGTTTTAATCCGTTGTACAATTAATAGTGTGGAAGTGCTTATTGACAAATTGAGTATAAACCTTAAAAGATCAGTAATCATGAGAGAGAATGCGGTAATGAGAACCCCTTTGGGGAATGTTTTAGTTGAGACTTGGGATGACTATCTTGTAAAACTTCAGTTTACAGATCTACCGGAAACTGATAAATTTTTGGATGGGTTACTGATGGACATTAGAATTCAACTTGGTCTTTATTTTCAGGGCAAACAAAAAACCTTTGATATTCCTGTTGCATTTGGAGGTACGGATTTTCAGCACAAGGTTTGGATGGAAGTCAATAAAATTCCATTTGGAAAAACAAGTAGCTACGAAAAAATTGCAGCCAACATAGGAAATTCCCAAGCCGTCAGGGCAGTGGGTACAGCTATTGGATCAAATCCTATTTTGATCATGTTGCCCTGCCACAGAATTGTCGGCAAATATGGTCAGTTGACCGGATATGCCGGAGGACTTTGGAGGAAATCGCAATTGCTGGAAATTGAACAAAAGGAAAAAGTGGGCAAGCAAGTTCCTTTACAGTTTTGAGTTCTGATTATAAATCAAAAGAATTAATTGATGGGTTCTGTATCCATTTTGGTTAATCACCAATGCTATTCAAGGAATGATCCCTGATCGGGATTTAATTTATGAGACAACAAAAAAGCCAAGTTCGGGATACTAAACTTGGCTTTTTTGTTTTAAATTTCACCCATCATCTTTTTAAACCAAAACCTATATGTCTTCCTTACAGATCATTGAATATTCACCGGAATTGCAGCCCCAATTTGAAAAGATCAACAAACAATGGGTAGAGCATTATTTTGCCCTTGAACCCATTGACCTGTTACAATTGGAAAACCCTGAAGAAACAATTTTGAGTAAAGGCGGTGCGATCCTATTTGCAAAAGAAGGAGACTCTATTATAGGTACTGTAGCCTTAAGTAAAGCCGGAGAGGGGATATATGAGATGATAAAAATGGGTGTTGTTCCTGAGGCCCAAGGAAAAAAGGCCGGACAATTGCTAGGTCAGGCTATCCTGGAAAGGGCCAAAGAAATGGGTGCGCGTAAGGTTATCCTTTATTCCAATAGTAAGCTTGAAGCAGCACTTCACCTGTACAAAAAACTGGGATTTAAAGAATTGGTACCGGAATGTGGTAAATACAGCAGGTGTGATGTCAAAATGGAATTGGATCTATGAATGACATTTTAATCAGAAATGGATCTTTCAGTGAAGTAGTCGATCTTAGCAGAAAAATACCTGAATTTTTCCGACCACATTCCGAAAATACTTATGAAGAAAGATTGTCAGAAACCCAACATCTGATCTTAATTGCTGAAATGGATGGTAAACCTGTTGGATTTAAAGTCGGTTATCAGAGATTCAGTGATGATATTTTTTATTCCTGGATGGGAGGGGTTTTAAGCGGGTATCGTAGAAAAGGTATTGCGACAAGACTTGCCGATGAACAGGAGTCTTGGGCAAAAAATCAAGGCTATACAAAAATTGTTTTTAAAACCAGAAATCGTCTGACCCAAATGATTCATTTTGGACTGAACCGTGGTTTTATGGTTGTGGATCTGATCAGGAGGGAAAAGGTGGAGGAATATAGGTTGGTTTTGGAGAAGGTGCTTTAATAGAAAAATGGACAAAGTATAATGAACCAAGTACCAAGAAGGATGTGGTGATAAGACACCTTAAAAATTCGGGTATAAATATTTGACCTATGGATTTTTGTTTAGTATAAAGAGGGTTGCTTAACTTCATGAATTATTTAGAACACTGCAATTTTAGATTTCCGGAGAAGATCCCAATCCATATACCATATAGGTAATTCATTTTTAGCCATTATTGCGATTTTCCTATACCTTTGCAATCCAAATTTCAAAATTTATCACTCAGCGGTTCAATAACCCGCTTTATCAAAAATTATGGAAAATACCAAAGTAGAAATAGAAACGGGGAAGATGCTCCCGGTGATGGAAGCATTTTATACCATTCAGGGAGAGGGAATGCATTCCGGATCAGCAGCTTATTTTATTAGATTGGGAGGCTGTGACGTGGGCTGTGTCTGGTGCGATGTTAAGGATTCATGGGATGCCGGCAAATGGCCTGCCCTTGGGATTCAGGAGATAGTCAATGCTGCATTGGAATATCCCGGCAGACTTGTTGTTATTACCGGTGGCGAACCTTTAATGTATAATTTAGCGCCTTTGACGACGTTATTAAAAGAATCCGGATTTAAGATCCATATTGAAACATCCGGAGTTTATCCGGTTACAGGAGATTTTGATTGGATATGTTTTTCACCCAAAAAATTCAAAAATCCCCATCCGGACATCTATAATCTTGCTGATGAATTGAAGGTGGTAATCTATCATAAGTCTGATTTTGAATTTGCTGAGCACCATGCTCAAAAGGTAAAAGATTCCTGTAAAAAATTGCTTCAGCCTGAATGGAGTAAGCGGGAAAGTATGACCGGGCATATCATAAATTATGTTAAATCCTTTCCAAATTGGAAAATATCGCTACAAACCCATAAATTTATGGACATTCCTTAGCCCCATGAAATCAGTTGCCCTTTTAATGATGATGGTTTTATTTGTCCAAACTGCCTTTGGTCAAACATATTCTATCATTGACAGCCGTGCAATCAAAATGCACCAAGAGGGTGATGATTTGGTACAAAGGAGGCAATATGATGATGCCATTCTGAAGTATAGGGCCTCAATTCAAAGGGAGGCAAGTTTTTTGGAATCCTATCTCAAAATGGGTAGAATATACCTTACAAAAGGAGAGCCGAATGAAGCACTGGAAATTTCCGCTAAGGGAGAAGTCAGGGCGCTGAATTCTCCAAAAGCCTCGAATCATTTAAAGGGGGAGTTTAATTGGCTCAATCTTCATAGCTACCTCGCTATTGGGGAGTTCCATAAAGCCATTGAGCAATTTGGAAAAGCAGATGCTCTTTTAGACCCTGGTTTCAAGAGAGGGAATGACTATAAGGAAATGAAATCCCAGATCAGGTTTCTTGAAAATCAATTGCAGAATGTCCTTTTGATCGAAAAGGAAATCCTACCTGAACCATTGAACCAATTTAAGCTTCAATATTTTCCGGTTCTGACAGCGGATAGTAAGAAGATTATTTTTGTCAAAAGGGACGGGTTACAGAATTTTGAGCATGAGGACATTTTTGTCAGTTACTTTTCAGAAGAAAAACAGACTTGGTCAGATCCACAAGGTATATCAAGAAATATCAATACCAACTATAACGAAGGCACCTGTACCATTTCGGCTGATGGCAATATCCTGATTTTCTCCTCCTGTGAGACGCCGAACTCTTTGGGTGATTGTGACCTGTACATTGCTTACAAAATCAATGACACTTGGCAACGTCCTGTCAATATGGGCAAAAATGTGAATTCAAGGTTTTGGGATTCACAACCTTCACTCTCAGCAGATGGCAGGATCATGTTTTTCTCTTCCAACCGAAGAGGTGGGTACGGGGGCAATGATATTTACTACACTTTAAGGATGCCTGATGGATCCTGGTCAGAAGCAAAGAATCTTGGATCCAAGGTGAATTCCCCCAAAGATGAAGTTTCCCCCTTTATTTATTTCAACAATGAAATATTGTTTTTTGCTTCCAGTGGCCACATGGGATTTGGTGGTCTGGATTTATTTGTATCCAGGGTTGTCAATGGAGAATTTTCGGAACCTGAAAACTTGGGTTATCCCATCAATGACCATCAGGATCAATATTCCTTATTTATAACAGCCCAAAAAGACTATGCCTATTATACTGAAAGCACTTATATCGGTAATAAAGTAGAAAGGTCATTTTTATATAGGTTCAAATTCCCAGAGGAAATAGCCTTAGGTGAAAATCTCATTGTGACCCAAGGAAAAGTCCTCAACGGAAAAACAGGGAAACCTATAGATGCAAGACTTTCATTGGTCAGCCTGAGTAATGACAGCACTCTTTATGAGTTCAGATCAGATGGAAAAACCGGGGAATTTATGATGTTATACCCTGATAAAGCTTTTTCAGGTTTATATGTGGAAAAAGAAGGCTATCTGCCCAAAATCTATAATGTGGAGAAAGACGACTTGAAACACCAAAAAAATCTTTTGGTTACACTTATTCCTATAGCGCCTGGGGAAGAGTTTATTTTTGAAAACATATTTTTTGATTTTGACAAAGATGACCTGAGGCCAGAATCCATGAGTTCCTTGAAAAAGCTTCAATCATTTTTAACTGAAAATCCAAAAGTATCCATCAATATCATAGGCCACACTGACAATATGGGAAATGCAGGATACAATGAAAACCTGAGTAAGAGAAGGGCTGAGAGTGTCCGTCTATATTTGATTAAAAATGGCATTAAAGAAAGCCGTGTCAAAGCCATCGGTAAAGGACAAAGTGAACCCATGGTGCCGAATGACACTGCAGAAAACAGGGCACTCAATAGAAGAATTACCGTTTCAATCCAATAATAATTCTATTCTTTAATCTTACATTAGATTTAAATATCTCATTATAATACTATTTAAAATATAAATAATATTATAAAATTAGCAATTTTCAAAAAAGATTAAATAATAACTACAATCTGAGTTTCGATACATTTTTTTAAATATAAAATACGCTTTAATGTGTCCAAATAATTAAATAATAACTTAGAAAAGTATTGATTATGTGGCTGATAGCAAGAAAATTTTAAACTAGGTAAATTGATGCTTGCTTGGTTTTTAATCAAAATCTCTGAATACCGGAGAAAATTTCAAAATATTTCTGAATTTTTTAAAAAAAAATTTAATTTTGTTTTGTAATAAAAAAAAAATTTTATTTTAAAATATAACTAAAAAATTTGAAAAAATTATTTTTAATGTTCATTTATTCTTTTTTAACCAAATTAAATTTTTTTCCTTAAATTCCGCTAGATTTATTATTTTTTTGAAAAATATTGTAATATTTAAAGTTAAAGGATAAAATTGGATAAAATTATTTGCTCTTCACCTAAATATGAGAAAGTTTTTATTGATCAAGTCAATACTTGTATTGATCTACTCGGCTGCATTCGGTCAGGACCGAATAGTCTCCGGTACTGTGATATCGGCTGAGGATGGTTTTGCTATGCCGGGTGTGACCGTAATGGTAAAGGGTACCATGATCGGTACAGCTACTGACCTGGACGGAAAGTATTCTTTGAGCGTCCCTGAAAACAACAATGTTTTGGTATTCCGGTTAATAGGATCGGTTTTACATGAGGCTTTGGTTGAAAATAGATCCAACATCAATATTTCGATGAAACCTGACACCAAGAGCCTTGAGGAATTTGTGGTAACCGGATACAGTGTCCAGCCCAAACGTGAAGTAACCGGTGCGGTATCATCCGTCAAAGGTGAACTCATAGAAAACCTGCCGATGCAATCTTTTGATCGTGCACTTCAGGGCAGAGCTGCCGGAGTTCATGTTTCTTCGGCCAATGGGCTTCCCGGTGGTGCCGTCAATATCAGAATCAGAGGTACGGGATCCATCAAGGCCGGAAATGAACCGCTATATGTAGTAGATGGCGTTCAGATCAACTCCCGGGATGATGCTACTTTTACCCAATCCAACCCACTGGCTTTTCTCAACACCAATGACATAGAATCCATTGAAATCCTAAAGGATGCGGCCTCTGCTGCAATTTATGGTTCCCTAGCGGCCAATGGTGTGGTGATCATAACAACTAAAAAAGGTAAGCCCGGTAAAGCTCAGATTAGATTCAATGCCTTTATGGGTAGCAGTCAGCCCCTGAAATTTTTGGAGGTCTACAATTCTCAGGAATGGTACCAGCTTAGAAAAGATGCTTGGACAAACACAGGTAGTCCCATTGCGGCACCAAATACGCTGAATAATATGGGGATCCTACCAACCAATTGGCAAAGTTTAAGCCCCGAGCAACTCGATGCTGTGGCAGCCGGTCTTTCCACTTACGATTGGCAAAAACAGATGATAGGTTCAGGGAGCCTGAAGAATTATGAACTTTCCATTTCTGGTGGAGATGAAAGAACCCTTTTCAGAATTTCCGGATCATATAACTTTCAGGAAAGCACCTTTAAGCCAGTTGATTTCGAAAGGGGTACATTATCAATTTCCTTAAGTCATCAGGTCAATCCAAGATTGAGAGTTGAAAATAACCTGAATATCTCGACCTTTGGACAAAATATTCCGTTTGCCACTTCCGGTTCATTTTTGGGCAATCCGGCATTCTCTTCCTCGCTTATTTTGCCACATAATGCCATTTACAATGAAGATGGCTCTTTCAATACCAATATCGGCGGAGTTTTCAATCAGAATATTGCCATGGTCAATGCTTATAATTCAGGAAGTCAGAGGACAAATACCATGGTGGGTAATCTGGCTGCAAACTATCAGATTCTGGAAAACATGACTTTCCGTTCCATGGTAGGGCTTGATTACCGATTGGTACAGGGAGATCAATTCAGGGATCCCAGGACACCGGATGGATCAGGTGTCAGGGGCCGTGCATCCACACAGTCTAATTGGAATGTGAATTTTATTACCACGCAGACACTGAATTGGTTCAAGACTTTTGCTATTGACCACACCCTGTCAGTATTGGGCGGTGTGGAATACAGATCCGAAACCAATGAAGGTCTGTCAGGTTCTGCGATTGGTTTTCCATCATTTGAATTCAGGACAATCCAATCAGGCGCTACTCCCGAGTCAATTTCCGGGTTTTGGTCAGGATATAGAAGGATTGGATCTTTTGCCTCAGTCAATTATGACTTTAGGAAAAAATACATGCTGACACTGACTGGACGCTATGATGGATCTTCGAGATTCGGAATGGATACACAATATGGTTTTTTTCCATCTGTTAGAGTGGGATGGTATGTCAAGGAAGAACCTTTCCTCCGTAATTCGGATGTTGTATCTGATTTGAAAATAAGGGCATCATATGGCAGAACAGGAAATGATCAGATTGGAAATTTCTCTGCAAGGGGACTTTATGGCGCTGCGGGAAATTATGCTGGTGCAGGAGGCATCAGACCTGTAGGTCTAGAAAATCGAAACCTTAGCTGGGAAATCAACCAATCGGCAAATTTTGGAATGGATTTCGGTTTATTATCCAATAAGCTAATCGGCTCCTTAGATCTTTTCCACCGCAAATCCCAAGATTTATTATTGGATCTTCCTGTCATAGCAACCAATGGATTTACCTCAGTTACTACAAATGTGGGAGAATTGGTTAATAAAGGGATTGAATTTGAACTTACTACCATCAATTTGGAGAGAGGCAGTTTTAAATGGAGTACCAGTTTCAATTACACCTATATAGAAAATGAAATCACCAAACTTTATGGAGGTAATATGTTCCTGCCATCAGACCCCTCAATCGCTGTCGGACATTCCTTGGGAACCCATTATACCCAACAATATGCAGGGGTGAATCCAGCAACAGGAAGACCTATGTGGTATGATGCCAATGGCAATATCACCTATCAGCCAGTTGCCGCAGATAGAAAATATCTGGGGAATTCCCTACCAAGTCATTATGGAGGATTCCAAAATGCTTTCTATTTCAAAGGTTTTGAAGCCATTGTATTTTTCAATTATGAATACGGCCGTGTAATCGCAGATGGGCAGTACAATTCTCTGAGAGAAAATGGAACACGCCTTACGACCAATGCGCTCCGTGAGGTGGCAGACAGAAGGTGGACAACCCCCGGGCAGATTACCGATATTCCAAGACCTTATGCAGGTGGTCCAGAGGTTAGGTCTGTGAATATGAATACCGGTTCGGCTGTGTTGTTGAAGGCAGATTACATCCGTCTAAAGCAGTTAACTCTGGCTTACAATTTCAAGCCGGAATTGATCAGAGGTCTTGGACTTTCCAATGTACGGGTATTTGCCCAGGGGATCAATTTATGGACTTACACAGATTATCCGGGCTATGACCCGGAATTCCTGGGAGCTGCAACAGGCATAATCCCGCAAACAAAAAACTTTACCCTTGGAATTCAGGCAGGATTCTAATTGAACAAAATTATGAAAATCAATACCTACGATATGTTGAGATCTATTGGGCTGGCATTTTTAATGGCCATTTCCCTGATTTCCTGTGATGGTATCCTCAAGGTTGACCCAAGACAGTCCATCGATGGATTTGATGCCCTCAACACTCCTGAGAATATGGAAGCCGCACTCAATTCTCCATATGCGAGACTGAGGGCAGTTTCTGCTTATGGCAGGAATCTGACGGCTTTTGGAGATGCCTTGGCTGACAATGGTCTTGCGACCAATAATTCAGGCAGGCTGTTCAATGAAACCCGGAATCAGGCTTATTCCCATTACACCCATTGGACAAACTTTTATTTCGGGATCAATGAACTTAACTTGTTTTTGGAAGCTATTCCAGGTATTCAGGGAACGCCCGAAGTACCTACTGCCACCAAAAACAGATGGGAAGGAGAAGCGAAATTTCTAAGAGCACTTTTTTACTTTGACCTGATCAAAGCATACGCTTACATGCCGGGAGTGACTGTTCCGGAACTTGATAAAGGAGGTATTCCCCTGGTTTTGGAAGGGGTCAAAACAACTGATATAGAAAAAGCGCTGAACAGACAGCCTGCAAGATCAAGCGTTGATCAGGTGTATGCCCAAATTTATTCAGACCTTGTTGACGCTATCCGTCTTTTGAATGACAGCCGCGGTATCCAATTTGCTTCACAAACTGCTGCCAAGGCATTATTTTCCAGAGTTGCTTTATATAACCGGGATTGGGGAAAAGCAGCAGAGCTATCCAATGAAGCTTTGGCTTCCACAAGGGGGAAATTGTTGGAAGGGGAGGATTATATCGCAGGCTGGAGATTATCCGTGCATCCTGAATCTATTTTTGACCTCAGGTTTGAAAACGTATCTGAAAGCAATGGAGCCAATGAATCTATTCAGGCCACCTATACCACCATCAGAAACCTTGAAAACACAAACCAGATTGGAGGTTGGGGCGATTTTATTCCTAACCCGGTATTTGTCAACCTGATAGGTATATCTGTAACCGGCGCTGGACCTAGTTTGACCATTTCAGATAGAGGAGGAGATGTCAGGGCATTTCAGTATGAAGTCGGTCCTGGAAGAGTTGCAAATGGCTCCGGTAGAAGAATGGAGTGCATAAAATTTGCTTCCAAAAATGGATTTGCTTTCGGGGACAATATCCCTCTCATTAGGAAATCCGAGATGCTGTTGAACAGGATGGAAGCTTATTTCCATCTTGGACAAGAAGACCTGGCCTTAATTGATTTGAATTTCCTCAAAAATGCCAGGGGATTGGAAGAAGTAACATTGGAAGGGGAGACATTACTTGCAGAAATATTATTGGAAAGGAGAAAAGAACTGGCATTTGAAGGCCATCGATTCTTCGATCTCAAAAGGTACGGAAGAGATATCATCAAGCAACAGGGAAATGTTCCTTTTTCGGATTTCAGGATTCTTGCAAACATTCCACAGGCAGAGGTGGATGGAAATAAAAACTTAGATCAAAACGCCGGATATTAAACTGGATATACAATGAAAAAAATTATAGGACTCTTTTTGGTGTTGACCTGTATGTACACAAGTTCATGTATAGAGCAGGAATTTCCTTTGTTCGAAGATTCACTGATTGAATGGGATGCTACTGTCATGAACAGTCCGGCATTGGGGAAAGATTACCCTATATTGATAAGGGTGCCCCGCCCGACTTTTGCATTATCTACCTCAGATCCTCTGATTACAAGAAGAACAGGATCGGTCAGCCTTAGGGTGAATTTTGTAAGCCCTCAGAAAGAGAGTGAAGAATCTTTCACCTATCGGGTAATTGCCGAAGAAACTACAGCGGTTGAGGGTGTCCATTACAATTTTGCCGGACAGGCAGTCATACCTGCCAATTCCAGTTTTGCAGATGTACAGGTGCAGATATTGGATCCCGGTGCAGGGGCAGGTCCCGTTGATTTGGTGCTGGAATTGATCGGAAACGGTACCGTCAAGGCCAGTGAGCGCTATAAGCGGGTTGGTATTAGAATTTCACAGCAATAGCAATCAACTTATTATTTTAAAATCACGAACTTCTTTTTTTATTTCAGTCTTTTATGGTCAAGTCGTGCCCTTTCATCTTTTCTATATCCTTTTTATTTTTTGCATTTCAGGTTTTGGGACAGGTGGAAACTCTACAGGATGTGAGCATTCCCGGTGCTCCGCTGATAGCAAATGCATTCCCTGGAATAAAAGGAGATCCATATATGGGTGATTTTTCTAAAGGTTCTATTTTGGTCAGTAAAAAAGATACCGTTAGAAATATTGCCATCAGGTTTAATCTATATGGCAATATGCTGGAGATAAATAGGATGGGTGAACTGATGGGTTATACCGGTAAAAATATCCATGGATTTATTATTGAACCATATGGAACCAAAGAAATTTACAAATCAGGGTTTGAACTTCCCAAATTGGGAAAAGGAACTTTTGCCCAGGTACTGGTAGAAGGAGAATATACCCTCTTGAAATACAAGTATAAATTTATCACCGATGATCCATCCGCGGCCTATGGATCACAGAAGTCAAAAGCCTTTCAGGGTAAAATGGAATTTTTTGTCGCTCATAAAGAAGCTGTAGTTCCTTTTAAAACTAAGCGTAAACAATTGAATATGGTCTTCGGTGATGACACACCTAGAGTATTGAATTTGATCAACAAAATGAACCTGGACATCAAGGATGAGAGAGATGTTGTCAAATTGGTACAGGCCTTGAACAATTGATTTTCATTCTCTCGGGAATACTTATGTTTTTGTGAAGAATAGGTTTATTTTTGCACTCCGAAATCAGGAATACCCCGTATCATGGTACACGTTTGTAGAAAAGAGCATTTTAATGCCGCACATAAGCTTTGGAATCCAAATTGGACAGAGGAGAAGAACAAGGAGGTATTTGGACCTTGCTCCAATGTCAACTGGCATGGGCACAATTTTGAACTTATCGTGACGGTCAAAGGACTTCCTGATCCTGAAACCGGTTTTGTAGTAGACCTAAAAGCGCTGAGTATTTTGATCAAAACTTTGGTGATTGACAAGGTGGACCACAAAAACCTCAACGTGGATGTGGACTTTATGCAGGGCAAAATGGCAAGCTGCGAAAACCTTGTCATGGAATTCTGGAAAATCCTAGAACCTGCCGTCAATGAGATCGTTCCCCAAGGAGGCCTCTACAAACTAACTCTTTACGAAACTCCCAGGAATTTTGTGGAGTACTTTGGAGAATAATGCGATACTATATCATTTCAGGTGAAAGATCCGGTGACTTACATGCATCTAATCTGATCAGAGCGATCAAGGGATTGGATAGTGGTGCTACTTTTCGTGGTATGGGAGGGGATTTTTCTCAGGCCGAAGGTCAGGAACTCAGGGTGCATTATGAGGATGTGGCACTGATGGGTTTTATCGAGGTGGTATTGGGATTCAGAAAAATCCTGAAATATCTAAGGATTGTCAAAGAGGACATAATTGCAAACAGACCTGATGTTTTGATTCTGGTAGACTATGGCGGTTTCAATATGAAGATGGCTGAATTTGCAAAGAGACATAATATTCCTGTCCATTACTATATCCCGCCAAAAGTCTGGGCATGGAACCAGAAAAGAACATTGAAAATCAAAGCATTCACTGACCATGTTTATTCCATATTGCCGTTTGAACCGGCATTTTTTGAGAGATTTGGGGTAAAAGCCCATTATGTTGGCAATCCTCTTTTGGATGAAATAGCCAAATTTGAACCACATCCTTTTTTCCATCAAAAAAATGAACTGAGTTACAGCCCCATCATTGCATTGCTGCCTGGAAGCAGAAAGCAGGAACTCCAAAATATGATGCGGGTGATGTTGGAGGTGGTCAAGTATTTTCCCCAGGCCCAGTTTGTCATTGCCGGAGTTTCCAATCTATCCACCACGCTCTATGAGCCTGCCATCAAAGCGGGTATCAAAGTCATTTATGATCAGACTTATGATCTGTTGCACCATGCCAATGCGGCCATAGTGACTTCCGGTACGGCTACCCTCGAAACGGCACTGTTTAGAGTGCCACAGGTAGTTGTTTACAAAACCAGCTCGGTAAGTTATGTTATTGCAAAAAGATTGATCAGAATTCCTTTTATTTCCTTGGTCAATTTGATTGCCGAAAGGGAAGTGGTAGCGGAGCTAATTCAGGGTGAATTTAATGTGAAAAGATTGAGCCTGGAATTGAATAAAATCCTGGCAGATATTCACCACAAAGCAGCCATCTTGGATGGCTATACAGAAATAAAAGAAAAACTCGGAGAAGGTTCTGCTTCCGAAGGCACTGCCAAAATGATCGTTGGGAGTTTGAATATTTAACAATATGAGGTTTGTACTTTTTCACCACAATAAAAACATAGTTCACATAGCTCCAATGAAGCAATAATTTTTAACTCACTAATAGACGAGTTTAGTCAAGATTATGGAAGATTGAGGAAATTGTTAAGTAGAAGTACTTTTAGTCCAATT
>NZ_JBGTCA010000381.1:0-8205 GCF_041749095.1 Aquiflexum sp.
GGACCAAGTTTTACAAAATCAAAGAACTGAACGAGGACCTAGAAAATGTTCAGGTCATTGCCAAGATCCGAAAAACAGAAACCATTGGAGATGCAAGGAGAAAGCGGTTGGTAGCCTACATTTATGATGAGACCGGAGAGATGGAACTCACCTGGTTCAAAGGAATCCAATGGGTCGTCAAAAGATTGCTGATTGGACCGGCATTTGTCTTTTATGGCAAGCCCAACAAATACGGGCGAAAATTCAGCATCGCCCACCCCGAAATGGAACCCCTATCTCAGGTGCAGGAAGAAAAGAGTTTTTTCCAACCGGTTTATTCTACTACAGAAAAGCTGAGGGCAAAATACCTGGATTCCAAAGGGATTTCAAAAATAATGGAGGGTCTGGTACAGGTAGCTTATCCGCAAATTCAGGAAACATTACCCTTGGATATCATTCAGCGGTTTAACTTGATCTCAAAACAAGTAGCACTGAAGCAAATTCATTTTCCCGAAAACCCCGAAATCCTGAAAAAGGCAAGGTTTAGGCTGAAATTTGAAGAATTTTTCTTTGTGCAGCTGAGGTTATTGAAACTGAAGCTCACGAGAACAGAAAAGTCCCAAGGACAGATTCTCAACCAAACGGAACTGCTCACAAAGTTTTACAAGGAGCATTTGCCTTTTGAGCTGACCGAAGCACAAAAGAGAGTGGTCAGGGAGGCGTTTGGGGATATGAAATCGGGAAAGCAGATGAATCGCCTGATCCAAGGTGATGTGGGCAGTGGCAAGACCATGGTAGCCTTTATCTGTATTTTGATTGCCGTTAGTTCCGGGTCACAGACCTGCCTGATGGCACCAACAGAGATCTTGGCCAATCAGCATCATGAAGGCTTAAAGGAATATGCGGACCTGATGGGTTTGAGAATTGCCTTGCTGACCGGATCAACCAAAAAGTCCACCCGGAAAATCATCCATGAAATGTTGCTTTCGGGCGATCTGCATATCATTATCGGAACCCATGCCCTTTTGGAAGATATCGTTCAGTTCAAAAACCTTGGTTTGGCTATTGTCGATGAACAGCACCGTTTCGGTGTGGCACAGCGGGCTAAACTTTGGGCAAAGAACGAGAATTTTGTTCCACATGTATTGGTCATGACGGCCACTCCCATCCCAAGGACATTGGCGATGACATTGTATGGTGACCTTGACATATCGGTCATAGATGAAATGCCCAAAGGGAGGAAACCAATCCAAACCGTGCATCGCTATGATAAGGATCGCTTGAAAGTCTTCGGGTTTATGCGCAAACAGATTTTGGAAGGAAGACAGGTGTATGTAGTCTATCCTTTGATTCAGGAATCAGAAACATTGGACCTGAAAAACCTGATGGATGGATATGAAAGCGTTTGCCGTGCTTTTCCTGAATTTCCGATCAGTATTGTCCATGGAAATATGAAAGCACAGGACAAGGATTTTGAGATGCAGCGATTTGTAAAGGGGGAAACCAAAATCATGGTGGCTACTACGGTGATAGAGGTTGGTGTAAATGTTCCTAATGCTTCGGTGATGATTGTTGAAAATGCGGAAAGATTTGGTTTGTCACAGCTGCATCAGTTAAGAGGAAGAGTTGGCAGAGGTGCAGATCAGTCCTATTGTATCCTGATGACCAAGTATGAATTGTCAAAAGACAGCCGGGTACGTTTGGCGACCATGGTCAGAACCAACAATGGTTTCGAGATTGCAGATGTTGACCTTAAACTTCGCGGCCCAGGAGATTTGATGGGAACGCAACAAAGCGGGGTTGCAGACTTATTAATTGCTGACTTGAGTAGGGATGCTCCGATTCTGACCATGGCACGGGATGCGGCGCAACTGCTTTTACAGGAAGACCCTGACCTGTCACAGCCCCAAAATGCCATGGTTCTCCGTCAGATCAAAAACCAAAAGAAACATGCGATCAACTGGAGTAGGATCTCTTAAGTTTTTACCCAGATTACATTAAACAGAAAAGACCTGCCAGGTTTTCAAAACCTGGCAGGTCTAAGCCATATTCCTAAAATTACAATTGATTTATATCACAACCCTCTGCCCTGTTTCAGCACTTTTTAGGATGGCCTGTACAATTCTGATATCCCGTAATCCCTCCTCACCGGGAACAGGCATTGGGTCCCCTGCCATGATGGCAAGCGAATCCATATCCATTTGGTTGGCCTGTTGCCAAGGCACCTGATAGGGAAAGTTAATTTCACCCAGAGGACTCGTTCCTTTTATACCTGCATAGGCAGAAAATGGTGCCATCTCAATGGTTCCTTTTTCACACGTGATATTCAAAAAGTTTACATTTTCGGCAAATGATGTTTTGATATTGCCCATGACTCCTCCTGGAAATTCCAGTTGGGCCTCCACGATTTCACTCAATCCATCTTTGTAGATTTCGGGTCTTTCCTGCCGGATTTTGGCCGAATTTACAGCATTCGGTTCCATATTGGAGCCCAATCTTGCCCCCTGAATGGCATAAACTCCCATATCATAGATTACTCCCCCGCCCATTTCTTTTTTCTGTTTCCAATGGTCAGTTCTTCCCTCACGGTATCCTGCCGCACAATCCACTTGGGTTACTTTTCCCAATAGACCTTCTTTGACAATTCGCTGATATTCCAAAGTATTGGGTTCATGTTGGCAACGGTATCCAATAGAAAGCGAAACATTATTCTTTTTGCAGGCATCAATCATGGCCTGACACTCTTCTACTGTCACAGCCATGGGTTTTTCACACCATACATGCTTGCCGGTCTGTGCGGCCTTGATGGTATAGTCCATGTGCATGGAAGGAGGCAGCACTATGTAGATGACATCAATGTCAGGATTGTCTGCAATCCCTCCCATGTTTTCATAGTTGTAAATATTCTTATCAGGGATATTGTATTTTGATTTCCAGTCAGCAGCTTTTGAAGGTGTTCCCGTTACAATTCCGGCCAGATAACAGTGTTCTGTCTGCTGTAAAGCAGGTGCCAGAAGATCAGTACTATAGTAGCCCAAACCTACCAAGGCAACTCCTAGTTTGTCTTTTTTTGGAGTATTGCTACAGGAAATTAATGTAAGAGGGGTAATAAGACCTATTCCTGTGCCCAGGGTTAAGGTTTTGAGGGTATCCCTTCTGCTGATGTTTTTCATGGTTAAATAGGTTTAAAGTTAGTTCTTTGATTTTATTGAGTTTTTAATTTAAGACTTTTTAATCACTGCTTCAAAAAAATAATTAAATTGGGAGTAATCCTAACCAATTTACATAACCTGATCTGACATGAAAAAGCTAATCTTACTTATTTTGATATTGATTCCTATGATTTCCATTACACAAGCGCAAGTTCAACCCTATCTGAATCTGGAAGAAGCGCTGAGGATTTCTGATGCCGCAGAGGAAAAAGCTCGTGAAGAAAATTGGAATGTTGTCATTGCCATCTTGGATGGCGGAGGACATTTGATAGCGCTTCGAAAAATGGACGGTGTCCAGATCGGCAGTGTGGAGGTAGCCCAGGCTAAAGCAAAGTCAGCGGTATATTTCAAAAGGTCCACCAAGGTTTTTGAGGATATGATCAAAGGAGGTGCAACACACCTTGTGCCATTGCCCAACGTCATGCCTGTGGAAGGAGGTCTGCCTATTTTCAAAGATGGTGTTTGTGTAGGTGCCATAGGTATCTCAGGAGTCACCTCTGCACAGGACGGGATTATTGCGGAGGCGGGATTGGCTGCACTTTGATTTCAGAAGGAGGAATAAGAAATCCGATTCTTACTGCAATCCATTCCATAGACTTGATTTTTACTTCTAAAAAAGATAAAAATTGGCTGATTTCAAATTCTTCCATCCCCCGCACCCTGAATTGAAAGGTTTTATAAACCGTATCATGTTGTGTCACTATCATTTTGACTCTGGAGGACGAGGAAAAGTATATCCACATCCTCCTGTGCCCGATCATACTCTTATTTTTTACTTAAATGATCATGTAACCTGTAGGAATTATTTTAAGGATGATACTTTCAAACTCCCAACAAGTATAGTGATAGGTCCTCAGGTAAATAGAGTGGACCTGACCATGGGCAAGGATTTGTTAGTTATACCAGTGGTTTTTGCACCGGGGGGACTTCATCGCATGCTTGGTGTGCCTATGTATGAGATGCTCGGATATCCATTTGATTCGACACTTTTTTTGGGAAGGGAAATAGGAGAGGTCAATGAAAAGCTTTTGGAGGCTACCGATTATTATCATATGGTTTTAATCGTTGAAAATTTCCTGCTTCAAAAAGTAAGAAAACTTAAACAAATTTTACCAATTGATATGGTATTGGGGGAATTGGCATCAACCGGACAAAATATTAAAATCGATCAAATTTCTCATAAAGCCTGTATCAGTGTACGGCAATTAGAGAGGCAATTCAAAGAAAGAATTGGCGTGACTCCAAAGACATATACCAAATTATTGAGGTTGACAAAGGCTTGGAAATTTTTTGAAAACAATCCACAGGCAACTTGGTCCCAAATAGCTCACCTATGCCAGTACGCAGATCAGATGCATTTGATCAGAGACTTTAAGGAATTTACCGGACTTACCCCAACAGCATTGGAAGCAAGATTAAACAGTACTGATCTTAGAATTCAGTCGGAAACATTTGAATGACAAAATGTTGTCGCTTTTGATCTATTCCAAAGGTTATTATCCAGATAACTTTGGAATAAAAAGTCATGAAATTTACCTCCACAACAATCTTAAACCCAATCACACCAAAATCACCTTTTGAGAAGACAGATAGCAAAGGAATTTTTTATATTGGAATGGCCTTGGTCGCCATAGTGATCGCTATAGCCGGATTCGGGCCTACAATGGTGGATACCGAAAGCCGGAGAGAACCTGTTAACCTTGCTGTGGCAGTGCATGGTGCCATTTTCGGAGCATGGCTTGTCTTGTTTCTTGCCCAAGCTATACTTGTTTCAAAAGGAAAGATTTCATTTCATCGGAAAATGGGCTATGTGGGGGCAGTTTTGGCTATCCTGATGGTGGTCTCTGGTTATTTGACTGCCATCAACATGGCGCGGCGCGGCTACGATCTGAGTGGGGATTTGATCCATGGTGTCAATGATCCCATAACATTACTCGCACTTCAACTTGGGGATATTTTCACTTTCGGTTTGTTGGTCGGAATTGCGATCTGGTATAGAAAGCGTTCGGATATTCATAAGCGGTTGATGCTTTTGGCCACTGTTGGAGCCCTAATGCCCGCAGCCTTGACACATATTATTGGTCATTCTCCTGTCTTACGGGAGATTCAGGCCCCAATAATTGTCATTCCTTTGTTTTTACTCCTTTTTGCAAGTGCCATTCGAGATAGGATTTACTTGGGTCGGATCCACCCGATTTCGTTATGGGTTGCCTTGGCTATGTTTGTTTGGTCCAACTTACGGGCAGTGGTTATAGGCCCGAGCGAGTTTTGGCATGAAATTGCGAATTGGCTGATTCAGTAATATTGCCGAAAGAGTTTTCTATAAGGGGTGTGATGGAATTTTTGGAAAGGGTTAATTCTTTGAATTGAAAAAACCTGCCAGGTTTTATTTGATCGAACATTTAGTTGTAAATAATCCTGATTCTAAACCTGGCAGGTTTAACCGAATTTTTCTAAGAAGACAAAGTAAAATTAACTAGAAAGTAAATTATACTTTGTAACTTGACGCTATGAAAAAATTGATCTTTCTATTTGTATTATTGCCTTTTTTTACTTTTGGGCAGACCGGTATTTTTGAATTGAATCAAAAACTCGGAAGGGGAATGAACATGGGAAATATGTTTGAAGCACCTTCTGAGGGAGAATGGGGAAATCCTTACAGGAATGATTATTTCCAAAGGATTAAAGAGATTGGTTTTGACCACGTGCGAATTCCGATTCGATGGGATACCCCTGCAAGAACCCAAATGACTTCACCTTATACCATCAATCCCACTTTTTTTAGTAGGATCAAAGAAGTGGTTGATCTCGCCCTTGAACAGGATTTGATGGTCATAATCAATATGCACCACCATGATGCGCTTTTTCAAAATCCTGCGCAAAACAAGGACAGGTTTATTTCCCAATGGAACCAAATTGCTGATTTTTTTAAAGATTATCCTGAAGAGCTTTTGTTTGAGGTCATGAACGAGCCCCATAACCAATTGAACCCTGAATTATGGAATCAATATTTTGCTGAGGCTTTGATTGAAATCAGACAGACCAATCCGGACAGAGCTGTTTTGATTGGCACTGCGTTGTTTGGTGGTGTAGGAGGAATTTTCCATCTGGATCCACCCGAGGATGACAATATCATTGTGACGGTCCATTTTTATAATCCTTTTACTTTTACCCATCAGGGTGCGGAATGGGTGGGAGATCATTCGCAGAATTGGTTGGGCACGGAGTGGCTGGACCTGCAATTTGAGAGAGATGCCATTGAACAGGAAATAGCACCTCTGATTTCATTTTCCACCGAAAGAAATATTCCCATCCACATGGGAGAATTTGGCGCTTACAGCCGTGCAGACATGGAGTCACGGGTACGCTGGACCACTTTCCTAGCCAGATATCTGGAATCAATAGGGTTCAGTTGGGCCTATTGGGAGTGGAGTGCAGGGTTTGGGATTTTTGATCCCCAAAATAACCAATACATTCAACCTTTGGCTGATGCGCTATTACATAATGAAATGCCGGAACCCCGGCAGGCACATTTGGTCACACTTTATGAAAGCAATTTTGAAAATTCCAATGATGGCTGGAATATTTTTACCCAACAAAATGCACAGGCAGGACTTTCCAGAAGTCAGGGAATCCTTCATGCAGCCGTTTCTCAAATAGGATCAGAAAATTGGCATGTACAGTTGGTCAGAAGCAATCTATTGCTGGAGAACGGCAAAATGTACCGTTTTTCATTTGAAGCCAGGGCAGAACCCAATATGTCAGTCGGATTTTATATTGGAAAGGCCTCGGCTCCGTTCAACAGCTACAGCGGCTTTCAAAACACTCAATTGTCTGATGAATACCATGAGTATTCTACCGTATTTCATATGAACGACCCTACTGATCCCAGTACCAGAATTGTTTTTGACTTGGGGATGCAAATGGGGAATGCATTATTTAGGAAAGTAAAGGTGCAGGAGGTGGATTTGGTGATTTCTTCTCTAAAGGAGGAATATCCGGAAAAGGTCAATATTTTTCCTAATCCGGTCAGGGGTTTACTTACCATTGACAATATCCATCCAGGCAGTCAAATTGAACTCTATAATTCAATGGGCCAAAAATTGGATTTATTCAGGGTAACAGGAACTCATCATGATATAGAAATGAGCCAATTGAAACCCGGGATATATATGCTCAGAATTTTCGGGAACAACCAATTGGAAACCCGTAGAATCATAAAAAAATAGTATTTTTTTGCATAAATAAAAAAGTGCCCCATCAGACTGATAGGGCACTTTTGTAGCTAATATGAGATTTATAACCCTTTTAGGATTTTATAAAGAGTCCGCCAATGGCCAGAACTTCCGCCATAGTCAACGGCTCGTCGTAAGCCTCTGTCACACCATCCACTCCTATAGGAGTTACAGAACTTGCATCGACACCACCTTGTATAAGGTTATCCTCTCCATCATAAACTGCTTGGGTTACCGGAGGCATTCCTGCACCTCTTTGGTCTTGGGTAATCCATCCTTTGAGCCCTCTCAGCCTTCTGACTTCTGAAGCATGTCTTGCCTCTACAGAGTGAATCTGTAAGGCGGCAGTCAATACCCCCCCGCTGCTCATCAGATTTGCTGCCTGACCTTTATAGGCACGGACACCGGTATCTTCAAAAGCTTGTGCAAGAACCAAAAACTGAGTATAATCCGTAAAGGGTTTAAAATTTCCCCCTGCCGTAAAATCAAAAGTTGGCTTATCGATGGGAGTACCCCCTGAACCACTGATGGCAGATTTAAGAAATTCCACATGATCTACCTCATGTTTTTCTATTACTTCAAATATGGCCTTATCCTTTCCGGCAGGAATGAGATTCTTACAGGAAAGGCCTGTGGTATAAAATTCTGCTTCCAGAAACTCCAAGAGCAGGGCAAAGTTCAACACATCCAATACCGATACCGAACCTTGGGCATAGGCTTTATTGCTGGCAACAGAAGCCAATCCTACAGGAACGGCCGCCATCGCAATATTTTTACCA